>JAFGTN010000881.1 GCA_016934075.1 Pirellulales bacterium | reverse complement strand
GTTGCGGCAAGGTGCCCGACTCGATCACCGCCGAGTCGTAGGCGCGGATGATGGCGCTGTTGTCGGCCTCGCCGTAGCCGGCCGCTTCGGCCTTTTCCTGCAGTTGGCGATGGGCCTCGCTTAACGGCAGGCTGAGTCCGACAGCTGCAGCTATTTCGATCATGATGCGCACATCCTTGAGGTGTTGTGTCAGCCTGGCCTGGGTTGTGAAGTCGCCCCGGACCATCTTCTGGCCCTTGGTGTCCATCACACGTGAATAGGCCAGCGATTCCTTCAGGACGTGTAATGCATCACTCGGCTCAACGCCAATCGACTCGGCAAATACCAGCCCCTCGGCCAGCGCGGCACGGTTCAAGCCCATCACCAGGTTGATGATCAGCTTCATCTTCGAGCCGTTGCCGCAGGGGCCCACATGGATTGTTTTCTCGGAAAAACAGTCGAATAGGTCGCGGCACTTCTCAAACGCGTTGCGGTCGCCCCCCACGACTGTAGTCACCTCGCCACGGCGGGTTTGCTCGCTGGAGCCGGAAATGGGCGCATCCAAGTACAACACCCCGCGCCGGGCCAGAAGGGCACCCAAGGCGGCCGTCTGCTTGGGATCGCCCGTGGTGGTGTCTAACAGGATCTGCCCGGGCCGCAGTTCGCCGTCGAACTGTCCGAGCACCTCTTCGACCGTTTCGGTCGTGTAGAGACTGATCAGCACCCTATCGCACTCGGCCAGTAGGTTATCGGACCACTGGGCCCCCAGAGCCAGCAAGGGTTCGGCCTTGGCCCGAGTGCGGTTGTACACGGTCGCCCCAAAACCGGACCCGAGCAGCCGTTCCGTCAGGGCGGTTCCCATCAGGCCCAATCCAATCACTCCGATTTGTTCTTTCATACCGTTAACTCCTGTGCGGCAAATAGCGCATTGTTCTCCATCTTTCATTTACGATCATAACAGAAAAATTCCGGGTTCTCCAAATAAAAGTATTGTACTTTCTGCCAGATTTTTTAGACTTTATGCTAAGTGGGCTCCATGGTTTCTAGAAAGGATGGGTCTGATGAGGCAGGTTCGACACGTGGCGGTGCTGGTGGAAACCTCGCGATCCTATGGGCGAGGCGTGCTTCGCGGGATCACGCGTTACAACCGTGAGCGAGGACGCTGGTCGACCTACTTTCGTCCCCACGGCCTGGGCGATCCGGTCCCCGCATGGCTAAAAAACTGGCAGGGCGACGGGATCCTGGCGCGGATCGACAACCGCCGCACCGCCAAGGATATCCTGGCCAGCGACGTGCCAGTGGTCAATCTCCGCGGCACGCTGAGCGAGTTGGATTTCCCATTCGTGGGAACCGACAACCGGCTGGTGGCCGAACTCGGTGCCGACCATCTGTTGGGGCGTGGCTTTCGGAATTTCGCCTTCTGCGGATATCGCCGCGGCTTGCATACCGGCTTTGACCGGCGTTGCGACGAGTTTAAACGGCTCATCAAAAAGGCGGGCTGTCAGTGCGACGTATACTGCCGACCTTCGGCCAAGGCGTGGGAAGAGCAGCAGGATCGGCTGGGGCGGTGGATCGCGGGATTGCCCAAGCCACTGGCTGTGATGACCAGCAATGATGATCGAGGGTTGGAGGTGTTGGACGCCTGTCGCCGGGCGGACATCAAGGTGCCCGACGATGTTGCCATCTTGGGCGTGGACAACGATGAGTATCTGTGCGAGATGGCGATACCGGCCTTGAGCAGCGTCAAGTTGAATCTCGAGCAGATCGGCTATGAGGCCGCTGCGTTGCTGGATCGCCTGATGTCCGGCCGATCTGCCCCGAAACAGCCAAAAAAGATTGGGCCTTGCGGCATCGTGGTGCGTCATTCCACGGACGTACTGGCCATCGAAGACCCGGAGGTGGCCCAAGCGGTCCGCTTCATTCGGCAGCACGCGTGCGAAGGGATCCACTTGGCCGATGTAGTCGAGCAGGTCCAGGTCTCACGCTCAACACTGGCGCCCCGTTTTAGGCGTCTTCTGGGTAGGACGATTTATCAGGAGATCCGTCACGTTCAGATAGGCCGGGCCAAGGAATTGTTGGCCGGCACGCATCTCCCCATCAAGCACGTGGCCCGCAAGGCGGGCTTTCGCGACGTGCAATACCTTACCCGCACATTCGGTGAGATGGTGGGCCGAACACCGGCGTCTTATCGGCAAGAGATGCGGAGATAATCCAAAGGCGCGGCAGCTATCTTAATCACGTATTACGTCTCCACTTCCCTCATCGGGATTTCGCAATGCCTCTGTCTGATCCCGCCTGATCTGGGTTTGGCAGAAAGTACAACATATATGGCATATAGTGCAAAAGAATTATCTTGACCTGGAGGCGGCTATTGGTAGGATGCAAGTAGCTGGAGTTCGACCGCCCGCGCGGACGACCGACTGTAACAAAAGGAGTATATTGTGCGATCCCCCTCAGCAACACGACGAAGTTTTCTGAAAACCTCTAGCGTAGCCATGGCGACAACTCTTGCCATTGGGGCCAACATTGGCTATGGCGCGAATAACAAAATCCGCGTGGGCCTGCTCGGCTGTGGTGCTATGGGTAATTGCCATGGCGATTCACTGAAGGGGCAAAGCGACAGCATAGACTTGGTTTATGTGTGTGATCCTGACAATGGTCGTCGAGACCGTGCTCGCAATAAAATTGGCGCTCGGAAATCCGTGAGCGATCCACGTACGGTGTTGGACGACAAGTCGGTAGATGCCATTTTCATTGCTACCCCAGACCATTGGCATGCTCCGCTGGCCATACTTGGCTGCCAGGCAGGTAAGCATGTTTACGTCGAAAAGCCCTGTTCTCATAATATTCATGAAGCGTCGCTGCTGCGTAAGGTTGCTAAGGAGACGGGCAAGGTCGTTCAGCACGGCACGCAAAGTCGTAGCCAGGGTCTGGTCGCCGAGGGCATGCAGATGCTCAAGGAAGGGATTATCGGCGATGTATTGATTGCCAAGGCATGGAATATTCAACGTCGCGGAGTCATAGGTAAGCAGAAGCCCTCGGATCCGCCAGCGGGAGTCGATTATGACATGTGGGTGGGGCCCGCGGAGTTTGTGCCGTTTCAAGAAAACCGCTTCCATAGCAACTGGCGCTGGTGGCACAACTTCGGCACGGGCGACCTCGGCAACGATGGCATGCATGAGATTGACTATGCCCGGTGGGGGCTTGGAGTCGAAGGTTTGCCTAGTCGCGCGGCGGGTCTTGGTGGGCATTTATGGTTCAACGATGACCAACAGTTCCCAGACACGGCAAACGTTGTTTTCGAATATGCCGAAGCACAAAAGGAAAAGCATAAGCCGAAACAATTGATCGTCGAAATGCGACTTTGGACCACGAACTATCCACATAACGTCGATGGCGGCGCGGAGTTTTACGGCACAAAAGGACAGATGTTTCTCAGCAAGCGTGGCAAGATTCAAGTCCTCGCAGAACGAAACCGACGCATCGATAATCCCAAGCCCAAGGACATGCCGCAACTTAGCGACCACAGAAGCGATTTCTTCGATGCGATACGAAACGACCGTCAACCTCGCGCTAACATGGATGTGGCTTTTGATTCGGTAGTCATACCGCATTACGCCAATATCGCAGTCCGAATAGGCAAATCGTTTGAGATCAACCCGAACAGCGGCGTGATTACCAATAACGACGAAGCAAACGCCCTGATTGCTCGAAAGTATCGTGAAGGCGGACACTGGGCGGTGCCAACGACATAGACGCGATTTTAGTCACAGTCACCGCAACGGGCTGCTAAGGCGCTCCTCGCAGTCTGAGATAAATCGGAGGTGCCTATGCCAGAGGCATGGGGACTCACCCCTTTAATTCGCAAGGGAGGTTGATTGTATTGTTAGATTTACGAATCAAGCATGTATTATCGTTGGCTCTTGTTTTACCTATCCTGTATGTTATGGGATATGCTAAAGGAAATAAAAAGAACACAGGCGAACTTGCGGCAACCTAGCTTGGCGGGACGCCGAAATTATTGGAGAAACATTCATGAGATTAAGA
This sequence comes from Pirellulales bacterium, assembly GCA_016934075.1. Classification (GTDB taxonomy): domain Bacteria; phylum Planctomycetota; class Planctomycetia; order Pirellulales; family Thermoguttaceae; genus JAFGTN01. The sequence continues at coordinate 5,937 of JAFGTN010000881.1, read as the reverse complement.
ATGCTGGAAAAAAAAGTTTGCATTGTATTAGTATTAGCTGCAGCCGTGATCGTATCCATTGCGCCCGCTACCGAGCAAAAAGACCTGAAACAACCAGTGGCCTGGAAAGTCAAACCGCTGGCCCAGGACTTCGTGAAGATATTTGAATCGCCCAGTCCCAAAGACGTCTACTGCTACAGCCCCGGTCTGGCTCGATGCCCTAACGGGCGGCTGGTGGCAACGATGGACATTGGCGGCCGCGGGGCGGCAAAGTTGCCGGGTATTAAACGCGGCAAAACCATGTTGCGCGGAAAGGTCTTCACATCCGACGACCACGGCAAAACATGGGCCCATCGAACGAACTTCCCATTTTGGCACGCCCGTCCGTTTGTGGCCGGCTATTCGCTCTACGTGCTTGGCCAGGCTGGTGACCTCAAGGTGATCAGGTCTGATGATTGGGGTGAAACCTGGTCGGAGCCCGCGGCTTTGACAAAGGGCCAGAAATGGCATCAGGCTCCATGCAACGTGTGCTATGCCAATGGGTGTGTTTATCTGGTGATGGAGCGGCGCATGACCAACAAGATCCGCACTTGGCCGGTTGGCGAGATGGCGCCCGTTCTCATGCGGGGAAAAATCGGTGAAGATCTCACGAAGCGCGAAAACTGGACGTTTGCCTCGGAATTGGTCTTTCGCGAAATCGTCAGCGACGACGACGTCGACTACTTCGGTGTGCCCTTTTTCAAGGTCGATCCCCTAAAGGGCAAGTTGATGGCTCCCCACCGAGGATGCGCGCCCATGGGATGGCTGGAAACAAATGTGGTCCAGTTCGTCGATCCCGACCACTACTGGTACGACCCCAAGGGCAAGACCTTCCACCTCTGGATGCGTGCCCACACGGGCGGGACGGGCTATGCCTCCATAGCCAAGGTCGTCGAAGACGACGATGGCCGCATGACCACCATGCTCGAAACGGTTCCGTCCGGCAAGAAAGCCCTCTGGTTGCCCTGTCCCGGCGGACAGATGAAGTTCCACATCCTCTACGACGAAAAGACCAAGCTCTACTGGCTCTTGAGTTCACAAGCGACCGACAGCATGACGCGTGTCGACAGACTTCCCTCGAACCGCTACAACCTGCCCAACAACGAACGCCACCGCCTGCAGTTGCACTTCTCGAAAAACTGCGTCGATTGGTGCTTCGCCGGTCTGGTTGCGGTGGGCGGTTCGGTGAGCCAGGGTCGCCACTACGCCAGTATGATCATCGATGGTGACGACCTGCACATACTAAGCCGCTCGGGCGACGCCAAGGCTAAAAACGCCCACGATGGCAATTTTATTTCGTTCCATACAGTTAAGAATTTCCGGGATCTGGTGTATTAGCAACAAATAGCATGGCCGTCCTTGGCTGATATGGAATCGGTACCCTCTCGGACTCGCCGGCCCGGAGAGCGAGACCTGGGCCATCGTCACCAATAACCCTGATTCCGAAAATACCACATGGTCGGCACCCAAATTAGTCGGCTATCCGAACATGAATTGCACATGCAAACCGTCGCGGTAGGGACGGTCCTTTCGGGCCGCCCCCCGCACAGATCCCAGCGAGCGGAACTACCACACTGGGCTCCTACCTCGGGTGTTAACGCGCAGTCGCTGTTCGGGAAGAAAATACGGCATTAGGATTGGTAGATTGTTAAGCGTTACGAATGTCTAGAATCAAGATATTATCGATACATTTCTTTATGAATCTGACATAAGGGGTTTTTTGTCTCAAACAAATATTCGGAGTATAAAAAAAAATTTAGATTTTGGACATTAACACAATTTTGTCAGCAATTTAGTCAGAATTTCCTTAAAGAATCATAAGCCTGGATTTCCCAAGTAAATCCGTGCATGGAAAAGATTTTTCTTGACTCTGCAACAGTGAATTTTGTGAAATTATTGATGTTTTAAGGAGTCACTTGTTTTTTTAAACCGTTTAAATTGGAAATGTCAGATTAGAGAAAGGTTCTAAGATCAATGAAAAAACTTTACATAGTCTTGATTCCAGTTATGTGCATGACGATGGTAAGTCATTCAAATGGAGAGATCGTCAGCGGAACGCCGCTTAAGGTGGGAACCGATGACGGTCGGGGGCCGCTTGCTATGCCCGTTATACAAAGTTTCCCTGTAGGTACGGCTTATATTTCAAGTTCTGCGGGAGCGGATTTGTTTGTGAGAGGCAGAGGTGGTTCAGGGGGTCTGTATCTGTATCGGTGGAAGGCAATGGATCCAAGTGGGACACCAGTATTCAGCGTTCCTGTGCCTGTAAGTGGCCTTTTCATGGATAGTGGCAGTATTTTTCAAACGCTCGATCGAGTTGTTCACGGTGTTTGGTTAACTAAATCGGTTTTGGTTCACACAGTTTTTGATGCGGACAATCTGAAATTTACGGAGAAAGAGAGAGTTTCACTGGAAGATTTGGATCTACCGGATCCATCCAATGTTACCGTACTGTTGAATCCTGATGGCAGCGTTGAGGTGATCCTTGAAGTTTCAGGTGGCATCAAGGGAGTGCGTCGTCATTACCCAGGCAGAAATTGGTCGGAGGACTATGATCCTTTTGATGGGGCAGGGATTTGGCGAGGAAATCTTTCCTATTGCTGTCTGTACGCCATTTCACTGCCAGGCCTGTTGCAGGGGCCGGTGAAGAACTCACGACTCGTATCCAAAACAAAATTTGAAGTCTTATTTACAATGCAGCAATTAACGGTGGTCAATTTGGGCCGAGAACGTGGCCGTGATCTGGTGACCGGTTCTCTTTTTGGAGATTTTCACTATTATCATAATAGTGCATCGGTTGGTATTCGTTTCGAGCAAAAGCAATACGTTGTAGACCGTTCTGAAACTGTGATTCGTCATCCATCGATATGGCCATCTGTGGTAGCCTGGCCGAATCCGAACAGTGGATTATCCGATTTGATCGCTGGTGGTGAGGGAGCTGTGTATTACTATAAATTCAGTGGCCAGTTCACTTCGGATGGCAAGCCTGTTTATGCAGATCCGGTTGCAGTCCTCGTGGAAAAAGCGGACCTCTATGGCGGTTCGCTTCCGGTCGTGAATGTTGTTGACTGGAATGGTGATGGTATTTTAGACATAGTGACCGGGCAATCGGAAGGACGCATTCTCTATTTTCAAAATATCGGTACCGATGCCCTGCCCCGCTTTCTAAATGGTATCCCGCTTGAGGCCGGAGGATACCCGATCTTCATTCAACCCGGTTATGCTGGCGATATCCAGGGGCCTGGGGAAGCACGTTGGGGTTATGTCTGTCCCACGGTCGTGGATTGGGACCAGGACGGCGATCTGGATATCGTTATGAGTGACAGTACTGCACGCCATACGGTTTATATTAATTCTGGCACATCCAGGACTCCGAAGTTGGAGCAAGGCCATCCGATATATTGTGATGGTCTTGATATGCATGGCATGTGGCGGGTGAGACCGGCAGCTGGCAAACTTGGAAATAGGATGGCCTACATACAAGTGGATGCCGATGATAAGTTCCACTTGTACTGGCGAATTGATAACTACAATCTCGAAGACGGTGGTCAATTACGCCTGGATAATGGTGAATTGATTGGATGCAGCAACCGATATGCTGGGGGGACAGGCCGTTGCAAGATCCATTTAGCGGATTGGGATCAGGATGGAGTAAAGGATCTTATTGTTGCCACGGCAAAATGGAACTCCATACCGAATCGCGAGTCGGGATACCCCACCCCTATGCTGACAGATGCAAAAGCGATGATCCTTTTCATGAAAAACGTGGGTACAGAGGAGAAACCCGTGTTTCGACATCCGGTACCGTTTAAACATAAGGGCAAGGTTCTATACCCAGGCGGCAAGCATTCTTGCAGTGCCTCAGTCAGTGCACTGGGAGGCGGAAAGGGGCCTAATCTTATCATTGGAAATGAAGTCGGGCAACTTATGATATTTAAGCGAGAGGATCTCACATGGTAGGTAAAAGAGAATTTGGTAGATTGTCAACCCTTGTGACGCACAAGACAGGGAGAATGTCTATGCCCAAATGAGGCTAAATAACGCATAGGGTCTCAAAAGTCATCATAACTTAAAGTCTTGGGCATCAAGCGTGTAAAAAGGACGGTATTCAATTCAGCACCCCGAAGACTTCCAGCGTATCCTCAAGCATCATTTGGGTATTTTAGTGCGTGAACGGACTGTCAGTGGGCGCTCAAAACCGGTTCTCCCGCACTTTTGGTGAAGGACATCTTCATCGCGTTTGAAGCGTATTGCTGTTCGTTTTTTCGCTTACGAAACCTGGCAGAAAGGCGGTGGGCGAGGACGATCAACAGCGGCAGCTCGAAAGAAGGGGTAGCGTCCATGATATGTGTGCCGTCTTGGAGATATCATTTTCATAAACCTCCACCAAGGTTGCTGAGTTGGGCTCGTATTACACCCTGTAGAGAACCCGCTGCCGAAGCAAGTCGAAATTTGCCCGGCCGTACATCTGTCGTTTAATCAGTTTCAAGCGGTTAACTTGCCCTTCGACTTGGCCATTACTCCAAGGGAGGCTCAAAGCTGCCTGAATGGCCGAGAACTCATCTGATATTCCCTTGGCAAATCGATTGAGTTCCCCTGTTCCTTCGATTGCGCGAGCGCGGGCAATCCAGTCTCCCAGGATTTCAGCCTTTTTGTTCCTGACCATTTCCAGGAATTCTCGGGCCAGCTCTCCTGCTTTCGCAATTGCCCGCCTTGTTCAAAAAAGATGCCAAGTAAAAAGATCAATAAATGAAGCATGAAATCGCTGTCGCCGACAATCCGATTTGCCAATTCTGACGATGAAAGTGCTATATTTTCTGCTCGAAGAAACAACGTCACAAGGCAAGATTCGGCTTCAGCGTGCACCTTTCACGCTACTGTACACAATCGAGAATGCAAGCATAATCACGTTCGCTCACGCAGCGTCATGGTAGTAGTGCTTCAGGATCCCGCCGAGTCGATGTTCGCATTTGATCTTGCTCGGATAAAGCGGAATAGGATCGTCTTCATCATCAGGTTCTCCACGCGACAAGGGCAACAGCCGGTTATCCAAGGATTGGTGTGGACGACAGTCGTGGTAATAGGCGACGCACTCGGATACAATGTAATCGAAGTGCGTTTTGCCGAAGACGATAAAGTGATTAAGGGCTTCTTGCTTGAGCAATTGTATCCATCTTTCGATATAGGCATTCAAACTCGGAGCATTTCGTTTTCAGCTTTGAGAAACTCGATGTGTGTGCGGATTGGCTTTGACGAAAATCAATCGAATCGGATGATCCGGCTTCGCATCACCCCCTCGATTTGATTCCCATCCGCACGATCCCGTCAAAAATCACACCGGCGCGACGAGCTTCCTCCGAAAGCGGCCGTTCTTCGAGTACGACATAGGCAATGTTGCCGCGCAAGACTCACTATTCTTTGTATTCCACCCCCTTTCTGGTGCGCAAATCTTGTGCCAAACAGTATTAAGTTGGCAATCTTTTTGTACATCGGCACTACCCCGAGTTTATCGTCCCCGGTAAGTGACCACGAGGGGTATGATATTTTTCCGCCAATTTTTGCTGATTAGCTTGTGATCTCGGCCTGAAATCGGTATACTCCGGTATATACCGAATTGCGGATATGGGAGAATGAGTTGATATGAATGTTGGCAGTTTTGTCGATTTGGATTTGAGTGGTGGTGATCCTACCCGCCCTAAATATGAGAAGCTCAAGCAGTATCTGGTCCAGCAGGTTACCAGCGGTGGCTTGAAGCCGGGGCAGGCCTTGCCCAGCGAGCAGCGGCTGGCCGAGTCTACCCGCGTGGCCAGGAACACGGTCCGTCAGGCCTTGTCCGAGCTCGAAGAAGACGGGCTGATCCGCCGCGTTCCCGGCCGGGGCACGTTTGTCAACGACGACGCCCGTCGGCGGATCGTCAGCGAT
>JAFGTN010000880.1 GCA_016934075.1 Pirellulales bacterium | reverse complement strand
GATGAGTTGGGATTGATTCCCCCCTCGGGCAAGATCGAAGCCACGGTCACCTACCACGACGCTTGTCATTTGGGCCACGCACAAAAAATCGTGGATCCGCCGCGACGGCTTTTGGCGCAAATTCCCAAACTCGAGATCCGCGACTTGCCCGAAACTGAAATCTGCTGCGGTTCGGCCGGCACCTACAACCTCAACCATCCCGAAATGGCTTCGCAACTGAGCGAACGGAAATTGAATAACATCCGCGCAACGGGCGCCAAGATTGTTTTAGCCTCTAACGCCGGTTGCCTGCTGCAAATCGCCCGCGAGGTCCGCCAGTCCAAAGAACCCATACTGGTCATGCACCCCATGGACCTGCTGGACATGAGCTACCGCGAAGAGACACCTGAGTTGCCGTGAGCGATGAGGTATGAGACATGAGTTATGGGCTTGCCGGTAACAGTGCTTTCCAGCTCTCGTTTTATTAGCCCGAAGGGCTTGTGATAGGATAGACCAAGGTTGCTGCGCGTAGTGGCAATCCTGGGTTCGGGTATCTCCGTGAATCACAAAAATCCTGAAAGGGTTTCGCTACGACTTTAGACGATTGGCGTAGGCGTGGATTTGTAGCCGGATTCGCAAGAAGTGGGTATGCACTTGAGTCAACCAGGCACAAGGTGTAGTATGTGGGGATGGAAGATTACCCGCGCACACTTCTTGAACTGGAACGCAGGTTCTCGTCAAATGACGCATGCCGTGAGTATTTAGGAGAACTGCGATGGCCTGATGGATTCATTTGCCCGAGTTGCAACGGCCGGGAGGCTTGGACTATGAGCAGCGGCTTGCGGCTGTGTCGGGGCTGCCGACGGCAGGTATCAGTCACCGCCGGCACTATTTTTCATAGATCACGACTGCCACTGACACTCTGGTTTCGGGCGATCTGGTACGTTACGAGCCAAAAGAACGGCGCCAGTGCCATGAACGTGCAACACATCCTGGGCCTGGGAAGCTATCGCACCGCGTGGACATGGTTGCACAAACTGCGCCGCGCGATGGTCAGACCGGGGCGCAGCCAACTTTGCGGCCGGGTTGAAGTTGACGAATCGTTCATCGGTGGTGAGGAAAGCGGTCGCGATGGCCGTGGCGCGGAAAAGAAGGCTCTTATTGTGATCGGGGCCGAAGAAAGAGGCCGCGGCACAGGACGAATCCGAATGCGATGTATCCCCAATGCCAGCAAGTATTTCCTTCATGCATTCATTGAACAGGCAATCGAACCTGGAAGCGTGGTGCATACGGATGGCTGGGCCAGCTATGGGGGGCTGGAAACAAAGGGGTACAGCCACGAAGTAACCCCACTGAAGGGCAAATCGAAAGACGCTACGGTGACGGCTATGCCACGGGTGCATCGCGTGGCATCGTTGCTAAAACGGTGGCTGGACGGCACACACCAAGGCGCAGTCAGCAAAGTTCACCTAGATTACTATCTCGATGAATTCACGTTCCGTTTCAATCGTCGAACATCCCGCTCACGCGGCAAGTTGTTCTATCGTTTACTACAGCAAGCCGTTCAAGTTGGGCCAGTTCCATACAAAAAAATCGTCCAACAACAAGATGTTGGGGGTGGTTGACTTAAGTGCATACCCACTTCGCAAGAATTCGGATGATTTACCGTAAAACTGCCTGAGGCCACCCAAGTCATTGAACCCAAACGACTTTTTCGCTAAGATCACATCATCGAAAGAAAGTGTGATCGGGCAATAACGTGTCCATTTAACAATTTGGGGCTATTCGATAAACAGTAGTTCGCATACACGGTTCTAACAATCATCGTTGCGATGAATCTTTATGATTCCCCCGATATACGACCAACAGAAGATCACGTCGCTCTAACTCGCGACATCATTGAGCGTCTTGTTGCGGGCCAAGGCGTCGAGGATCTTGTGTTCTATGATGTTTCCGACCAGCAGTTATACGGGCGGAAGAATTGTCAAAGGCTGACAGGGGAGGTTGCTAGGCGAGCGTCCGAGTCGGGTTACGATACGATAGTGTTTCAATCTGTTCTGTGGTGGTGTTTAGTTTTCATTCCCATAGTACCGTTGAGTGTGTATACTGTCATTCCGAAATTGGAGTGCGACGATCCCGATGGCGATGCTGCTCAATACCGTGGAATTCCCCTTGGGTGGGATTGGCGACAAATTACGATCCAGTATATGATCGTTGCCATCATCCTTGGATTGATCGCTGCACTTGTATGGTGGTGCTTGGCATCCGCATGAACTGAAACAATGCAAACAAAATGCTAGACCGAAACGGTGACTCAAAGCATTACTCTTTCTGAATCTGAAAACATGACTGTACCTACTGAAATCGTTGAGAAATTTGTCAATGCCGCGGTTCTGAACCAACCGGAGGCGGATAGTCTATTGGAACAATATCCTGAGCTGAAGTCGGCTCAATGGGCAGGAGAGTCACCTCTGCGATTTCTCGCTATTGAGAATTATGCGGAGGCTGTCCGCTATCTTTGCAAGCGCGGATGGCCTCTTGACGAGCGAGATGAATACGGGACCACCCCGCTGATTGATGCTGTTCGCGCAAGCGCTGCCGATTCAGTGATCGCACTTCTCGAACTTGGCGCGGATCCAAATGCAGTATCCCAGATAGACGACAACGCCCTGCACTGCGCGATATCCGCCGGCAATATCAAAATGATTCGCATTCTTCTCCAGCATGGAGCCAATCCTGCTTACACTACAGACCTCGGGGAAACCGTATTTGATGTGATCCCCAACAAATCTGACAAGAATATTGCGATCCGGACATTGCTGTTGGAGCACGGGCTCAAAGCACCTGATGCGGAACAACACGATTAACACAGAGACGCCGAATATGCGTGATGCAAATGGTATTCTTGGCAGAATTTAAGGAGGGTAGATGTCATGCATACTATGAAGCAATTTCCAGAAATCATGTTAATTCCATAAGGGATCACGAAAAATCGAAAGTGTGAAAACACAAAAAGGGCGGCTCAAAGATGTGAATGCTAATTTTTTCGTGATGAAAAACGGTGAAACGTTTCTTCTTCCTGGTGCGTCGCGGACGCACCCTACTTTTTTGTGCATCGTAATGTCACGATTCCATGGGCCGGCAGTTCGACGGGCCCGTCGACCACCTTGCCTGACGCTTCGCCGGGACCGCTTTCCAGCATTCGTTCTGGCGCATCCGACGCCCAAGTGATGGTCGCTTTTTTTGTTTGCTCGGTGGGATTGAATAACCGCAGCATCAGAGCCTTGCCGTCACGGCTGGGTTTGAGTGAGGTTACGATCACGTCGGCGGGTTGGACTTGCAAGAGCGAAGCTACCGGCGGCGCGGCGGTAGAGAGCCGCTTTTCGTTCATGGGCACAACCAGCATGGGACGGCTGCGTTCGATACCGAAACGCGTAGCGGCGGCCGCGTCGAAACCGTCCGCGTGTGGGCGGATCGAGTAGCGGAACGTGGTCGGTCCTTCCTGATCGGATTTGTAGTTGGTTTCCCAGGAGTTATTCATCACGTAGGAGAAGAACGTGTTGCTGGGTTCTAACTTTGTGATCCAACCGTCGAGGGTCATGGGGCTGGGCACATCAACCGATACCCGACCGATCTCGATCAGCGGTGCGTCGAGCGTGGCCCAGGTGACGCCGTAATCCTTGTTGGAAATATCGATCCAGCGGCCCACGGTGAGGTAATTTTTACACGAGCCGGGCAATTGGTCGAGCTCGGGACGCACCACGGCCCAGGGCGTGTCGATGTGCATCTGTCCGCCGGGCACGTCGAAGGCGAAGCCCAGGTGCACCGATTCCTTGGTGCGGACGGGCTTTTTGTCGAGCAGGTCGGTGATGTCGACGCGCCCCAGTCCGTCAACGACTCGCAGACGCCGCACGAGACGATTGCAGCCGGGCGCGTCGCTCTCGATCGATAATGCGGCCACCAGCGGTCCGTTGTCCACGATGGTGATTTTCGTCGCCGAAGCGCCGGCAAGATTGCCCGGCTTGCGCCCGGCCTGGTATAGATAAGCGTTCAAGCCCATATCGGCCGCCGTGTCGACCAGGTTGTGACCCGAAGCGGTTTTCAACTCGGCAATCGCGCCGCTTTGCTTGTCGACCGATAGCGTAATCAGCCCATTGCTTAACGTGTTGCCCGCGGCTGTAGCCTTGCCTGACTTGGCAGATGCCTGCGTCGTTTCGAAAAGCAACCTTTTAGCCGCAAACGGCGGCACGTCTTCGACCAGCACGGCCAATTGCCCGGACGCCAAGCGTTGCGACCGCAGGGCTTGCCCGTCAGATGTTGTAACTGCGTCGCCGACAAGTTTCATCTCGGCCGGCAAGAGCACCAGATTGGTACGCGGCCACGAGCACGTGTTGTAAACGTCGGCGGCTGCAACCGGACCTCCTGTCACCCGGCCAGGCGTTATTTTCTGTCCAGCGAACGCCTTTCCGACCAGCACCTTCGACTGCTTCTCGCCTTCGACCGCGAAGTTGCGTTTGATGGCCCATTGGCTTTTGGTAAAGGGATCGTCGGGCTGGCTGATGCTGCAATGGGCGCCCCAGGTGTGCTCGTTGTAGAGTATCACGTTACGCCAGGCGGCGTAGAAATCGTCGACCGGATAGTCCTTAGGCCGCAGCATGGCCCAAAGCGCCTCGGCCTGGACCAGCCGGTCGGAAGCCACGCGCGCCCGGGCCGTTTCGTGAGCCGTGGAGCCGGCGCCGTCTTCCCAATAGGGCGTGAAATCGCCGGTCATCTCGGGCAGTTTGTCGCCATACGCTTGGGCAAATTTTCGCATCGCCGGGCCGGTCGTGGATATTTCGATCTTGGGCCATTCGTACTTGGCGTTCCAGTTCTTTACGAACTCGGGCAGTTCGGGGTCGGGCGGACCGTTGTCGGCGCCGATCGTGTAGCGGACGGGCAGCATGTCGTACGGATAGCCTTCGGCCGCGAGTTTGTCGAGGTAGCGGAAAATCTTCGCCTCGTCGAGCCCCCGTTCGTACAGATACCAGGCATAGCCTTTGCCGTGCATCCAGAAGAGCACCTTGTGCTTGCCGTCGGGTCCAACCCAATAGAAAGGCTTGTCGCCCCAGGCTTCGAGCGTATGGCCGATACGATGGCAGTGATTGGGCCCCACGGAAAAATACTTGATACCGTTTTGCGCCAGCACGGGCACCATGCCCCAGGTATAGCCGGGCACGTCGCTGATCATGGCCGAGTCTATTTCCATGCCGTAATCTTGGCGAAGCCGATTGGCGCAATCCAACAACCGCATTAACTCTTCCGGGCGGCAGAGCGCGGTAAGTTCGTTTCCATAGAGTGCGTCGATACCGATAACTCCGTCGTGGACCGCTTTGAGGAAACGTTTTTTCTTATCTTGCGGCGCCTCTTTAAGGAAGCTGTCGACGGCCCATAGCACCTCGGCGTTCCACTTGAAGCGAGACGCAAGCGGATAATCGGCCGTCTTTTCAGCCAGGTCCATGGCCAATTCGAGATGGTCCCACTGCCGCTTCATAACGTCGGTCTGCACATGCGTATAGCCGATATCCACGTGGGAATGTGGTAAGTAATATAGCTTCCAGGGCCGCACCGGCTTGAGCGAGATGGTTTTCTCGCTCATCGTTTTGCCGGTGGCTTGGATTTTCAATGCGACATCGGTGGGACGCTCGACCACCGGGGCATCCAGTAAAATCGTGTTTTGACCGGGCGATAATTTTATCGTTTGTTTCAGCTCTTCGGCGATTTGGACGGTTGCATCGAGGGGCTGGAGGTAATCGTGTTGCATCACGGCTCGTACCTGGGCATATCGTTTCCCGTTCGTTTTCAGGACCGCTTGCAGGGGCGTGATCTGTATGGCCTTTACATCGGCGGCCAGGGCATCGGCAAGCGAGACCGGCTTGCCCGAGGCGAAGAAATACATTCGCGTACCGCCCACGCATTTGTGTCCTATGGGACCAATAGCGAGGACCTGCCAGCGGACGTATCGCGCGGTAACCGGTTCGAAGGCCTTGAAAACCTGGCCCAGGGGCTTGCCGCTATGAGTGATTTCGACCGAGCCCAGTTTCTGCTTGAAATCGGGCGAATTGCTGAAGGTCAGGCTGGATTTCGTTATGGTCGTTTCGTCGCTACGGTCGACGTGGGTCATGGCGCAAAGTGAAACCGGGCGGCCGAAGTCGAAAACGATGAACGTATCGGTGCCTTTATTCTCCGAGGCATATTCACCACCCGGGCTGCCGCCTCCATGGCCGTCCATGAGAATGTTTTGTGGAGGGTAGTGACCGTTGTGATACTCGGTTGCAGCCGCAATGATTTTCGGAGCGGGCAAAGTAACAAGCGGTGTATATTCTTGGGCAAGACCGCAGTTGGTCACAACTGCCAGAAGAACAATTAACGTAGCTAGTGTCCGTGCAGCGGGTGAAATGATTCGCTTGTTCATGGTTTCTTCACTCCAGAGAAAATCGATGGTCGGCGATCAATTTTTTGCCGCTGCGGTTCTCGATCTTGACCGAATACTCTTTCGGCCTCACCAACCGGTATAGAAGCCGGTCGCCGTCTTTTCGCCAATCGAGTTCGACCGGTCCGTCGGGTGTGGGCATTGTGCCCCGGCAACTTTGCAGGTCGAGGTCGGCGAAACGGATGGTGATTTTCTTGTTGACCGTATCGAGTCGACGTATGCCCAACACGTCGCGCAAGAGCGTATGGCACGCGTGCGAGGCGAAACCATGGTTGCAACTGGCCTGCGCGCCGTCGTGTTCCCAGAGCGTGCCGGTACGGTCGACCATGTAAAGCAGGTATTCTATCTGTTCGTCGAGGATCTGGCGGCTGCGGCCGGCGCGGCTGAGCAATTCGATCCGCAGAACGTTGCCGATGAACGAGTTGGCCTTGTGTACCTGGGCATGCTTTTTCGTCTTCTGCCGTTGCGGGCCGAAATCTTCGCATAGCTTTTTCCAAAGCGCCGGGTGCGTTCCGGGCGTGGCCACGTTGAAGAAGAATGCGAAATACTGGCAGACTTCGCTACGGTTGCGCGTGACTTTCAGCTTGCCGTCGCGGCGCAGGGCGTTGTCGACGAAGAATTCTCCATCGAATGATTGTTGCCGTATGACGTTGAGGATTTTTTTGGCCTTTTCCACCAGCTCGGGCCGTTTATAGAGTCTGCCCGCGGCGTCGAGCGTGGCCGCATAGAGCATGTTGCTGGGATAGTTGACATCCTGCACGAACTTGTTGGCCGCCGACCACTCCACGAACACCCAACCATCCAGCTTCTCCAGCAGGCCGTCTTCGTTCTCGAATTTTTTGAGATATTCCAACAACTGCATAACCCGCCAGCGAAGCGAATCGACCATAACCGTGTCGTGAGTACGTCTGGCGTATTCATCCAACTCGATCACGAAGAACATGGCCCAGTTGGGAATAAAAACGCCGTCGTAGTGATCGGCCGGGTAGCACATGGGCAAGACGCCCTCGGGCAGACCGGCGAATTTATCGGCCAGCATGAAGTTCTGCAGAAAATTCCGCTCGATGCGGTTTGTGCCGGTCAGGTCTTTTTCGACTCGCGATGTGAAGAAGCTGTCGCAAAGCCAGCCGGCACGTTCGCGGGAAGGGCAGTCCATGAAGATGTCTAGCGCATTTTGTCTGAAGGTTTCCACGCCGGCTTCGAAAAGGCGGTTGAGCCGCTCGTCGCTGGAGTGGAAAGTGGCCGCGACGGGCGGGTGGGCGTACTCGCGGAGATAGAAGTCGCTGACACTGCAATCACCCCGCGGGCAGGCGATTTTCAGGTAGCGGAACGTATAGGGCTCGATCGATTCGACATGGTATGTGCCGGGCTCCAGGTAGTATTCGATCATATTGGCGCAGCCCATCCGCTTGGCATCTACGTCGCCGTCGGTGAGCACTTCATCGAAAATGAACCACAGTCGCGTGGGCTTGGTGCACGTGATGGTGGCGCCCGGAAAACCGCTGAAGTTTTTCTTGAACTCCAGAATTTCCTGGCCGTTTTCGCCCAACTTGATGACGGTGTTGTCATCGTACTTGCCTTGCGGGCCTTCGAATGGTTTGAGGTCCTTGGACTGATAATGTTGTGCGTCGAGCGTGGGTGTTACTTCGAGCTTTGCGATGGGGAATCCCTTGAGCTTGGGGCCCACCTTTGTCATCTCGCGGCCTTTGAAGAGCTTCGGAGGCGGGGCCAGTTTCGCCATGCGACCGGCCGCGACGCGGCGAACGGGCCGCTGGATTGCAAAGTTCGGATACAGAACCCGCCGCTTCAAAAATACCTTTGGGCCGCAGTCTTCGGTTTTGACGGTAGGGAATTCGGCCGACGGATCGCGGAGCCATTTTTGCGATTCCGGCGCGAGGCGGTAGGACTCGATGAAAGGACGCTGGAAGCTGAAGCGGCGAACCTTTTGCAGGCGGTAGTCCATTGCCCGAGCTTCGAACGGTATGGGTTTGTCCCCCGAAGACTTTGCTTCATCCTCCGACGGCACTGTAGCCGCCACGGTTTTATAACCGGCCATCACCTCGGCGGCCAAGAACGACGGCTGGTCCAAGAGGTAGTAGCTGTTGCAGTTGTAGCCGGCAACTTCGATGGCCAGCAAGTTCTTGCCCGGCGCGAGCTTGCCGTCGAGTTTCCACTCGTCGACTCGATAGCAGCCGTGCGCCGCGCGGGCCGGCCCGTAGCCGAGGAACTTGCCGTTTAGCCAGACGCGATAGATGCTCGAGGCTGCCACCCGCAAAATGACCGGCCCATCCCCGGGCTTCCCGTCGGTGGGCTTATCGAACACCGCGCGAAAACCGACCGAAACGTTCATCTCCTTTTGACGCCCCGCGGCCCAGACGGGCCTGGCGTCTTTCATGGAAATCGTTTCCAACGCCATGGCCGAGGTGGCGGCTCCCAGAAACAAAGCAACGGCCAATACGATAGTCAACGGGACGGAAAGAACGTGCAATTTCATCGTGAAACCTCAAGATCGAACAGTCTGATGGTCGGGAATGGCGTCATGCTTGTGAGCCATATAAACCAACAGGTTATCAAACCGATGGGGTACGGGCAAGGACCGCGAATTCGTCAATTGCCAAGTTTCGCAAACTGTTCGGAGTTGGGCATTTCGCTATAGATTTTCCCGTCCAGCGTTCGACCGGCTTGTTTCTTGTTGGTTCCGCCCCATTGCTTGAAAAAGAAAGCCGTACTCGATTTCTTGCATTGATCTCGAATGTCACGCACCCACTCACGCAACATTGGACGAGAACCTGGCCCGGATTCACCTCCGGCGATCACCCAATCAATGCCGGTAAGATCCATGTTTGGCATGGCCGATAGCAGCGGTTCCAACGAAAGAAAACGCACGGCTGCGCCTACTAAGCGTAAATTGTCGATCCGATCTATATATTTTGCGCTCTCTACCGTCACTCCCATCCATATATTGGAGGACCATTGCAGTTGCGGAGCCAGTTTCACCAGACGGTCGTCTCTTTTTGTAAGAACCTGAAAACGGTGCCAGTGGGCACGGTGCATAACATCGAAAACATTTTGAATGAACGACTCTGGAATGTCTTTGTGAAAAAGATCGCTCATTGAATTCACAAAAACAACTCGCGATCTCTTCCAATGAAGAGGCTGTTCGATCATGCGAGGATGCAGTGAAACCTTGAATCCATTAACGTAATTCGGTTGTCCCATTGCTTTGAGGCGCTTGGCCATACGCTCTGCATAACAATTCTGACATCCGCTGCTAATCTTGGTACATCCGGTCACGGGATTCCAAGTGGTTTCAGTCCATTCTATAGCAGAGTTAGTTGCCATGGTTTCTAGACCGTTTCTTCTGGCTAGGGAAATGTCAGCATGACGTGTTTCGCCAGGGTGCCAGCCCTTCGTTTTTTACCATACCCTGGTTCAATAATTACCTTATTCTCTTTTTCCATTTCCAGCAAGACTGATCTGTAATTCTTTTCAATAAAGGGGCGATTAACGCTATGCTGCTCATACAATGTTTTAAAGTTAATCGTCTGACCAGAATATTCGGCTAGTAGCATGTCTTGCAAATCTTCTAATGGGCGAGACAGTTCAAATAGTAATCCTTGTTGTTTTTCCAGATAATCAGCCGGGTTATATTGGAAGGTTGCAACACCGTCTGTGGAATCTGAGCTAGCATTTGCCATTATGCTTTTCATTATATCGTAACCCTTGAAGTCCTTGCAAACAAAGAAAAGATGGTGGCTCGTTCTATTGCCATCTGAATTCACAAATCCAAAAGGCAGAACATAGCGTGGCCCTGAACACCTAATCGCTTCGCATAACTCCTCAACAACAAGCATTTCACGTTTATAAGGATCTTCAATTTCTCTTAGGAGTTCTCTGATTCGGTCGGTCGCCCCATCGCCAAATAATGCTACAATATGTTCTTTCACGGCATTATTGTTGATGCCCATATTGATTCGATTGTAGTTGAAAAAGAAGACGCAATCACTTCCCCAATCTTTGACTACAGAATTGACTAACCGTAAAGAGAGCCCTTTGTATCCCCAGGGATCTACAAATAGAAATGTGGGGATCATCTTCATTTCTTCGAACTGTTTGACAATGCGATCGCCGATCTCATCATTTTCAACCCTAGGCTTATAGCGAAGAGTGTCGATGTCCGGCAAGGCAGCAATTGCTTCTTGAAGTGAATGTGAACTGTCGCTATCCTTATCATTAAAGATCGTTACAATGCGTTCTCGGATTCTATCGTCTTTTATAGCTTGTTCCAGTATAAGAAGAGGAGTCGATTTGCTTCCATCCTTGTATCTGCCCGGACCGGCAAACAAATCAATGTACCCAATGCGATTGCCTTTACCGTAGCGGTTTTGGGTTCCGATAATTACATTGGCCCAAGCAGAAAAATACTTGGATACAATCATTGCCTTGATTTCTGATTGTTCGGTCTGCTCATCGAAGAAACTGTTCGCTGCCACTTGCCTACCCTCCATTGAAAAGATTTGAACCCCTGCCCATTTTGCGAAGCTTAAACCCTTTTGTAATACAAGAGATGGGCTTGTTGAGCCCAATCATAGCGATTATTATGCACTAAATCAATGGTAATGCCTATGTTGCATGACTCAACTCGTGAGATTATCATCGATGCTTTACGGCGTGGCGATGTTTATCGGCGTCGTGGGAAATGTCTTTTCGCCGCGGGCAATAGAATCGGAGTATGCCGATGTCGGACGAGCACGAGTATTTGCCGAAGGAGAATTCACCGGTCGAGTATTTTCAGCTCAGGAATCCACCGGACGAAGATTTGTCCGACGAATCGCCGACACCGCCTCCTCCGCCATCTGTGTCGGACTCCGTCGTTGCCCCGCCCGTGGCCCAACCTCCAAGTCCACCCAAACCAAGTTCAGCTACTAAAAGTGCCTCTCCCCCGCAGAGGCTCGAATCGCTGGACGTGCTTCGCGGATTCGATATGTTTTGGATTATCGGCGGTTGTACGTTGTTGCTTGCCGTGGCGAGGTATATCGGCAATCCGGCGTTTATCGAGCTAGTCGAGTGGCACACCGAGCATGTCGGTTGGGAAGGATTCGCGGCCATCGATCTGGTCTTCCCCTTGTTCGTGTTCATCAGCGGCGCGACGATGCCCTTTTCGATCACGGGCAAACTCGAACGCGGTGAGCCCAGGTGGCATATCTATCGGCGGCTTGTACGTCGAACGGTCTTATTGGTGGGGCTGGGCTTGTTGGGCGGACTGCTGGAGATGGACTTTGCCAATATGCGGCCGTTGAGTGTATTGGGATTGATCGGCATGGCCTATCTTATCGCCGGGCTGGTGGTCATCAATCGCGGGCCGCGGGGACAGGCCGCCTGGGCCGTGGGGATTATTGTGGGGTATTGGGCAGCGCTCAGGTTTATTCCGGTGCCCGGTATCGGCGCCGGAGTGATCACACCGGGCGGGTGCCTGTGTGGATACATCGACTACAATCTCCTGCCGGGCAAACTCTTTCAGGGCGTCTTCGATCCCGAGGGAATTTTGACGTGGATTTCGGCGGCGGGCATGGCCCTGATCGGCGCCCAGGCCGGGAACCTTTTGCGAGCCCGTCCGGCATCCGAACGGGGTTACCGAAACTTTCTGATCCTGGCCGCCGCCGGCGTCATCTCGCTTGCTGCCGGTTGGATCTGGGGCCAGTGGTTCCCGATCGTGAAGTGCGTCTGGTCGAGTTCGTACGTGCTCTACGCAGCCGGGTGGAGCTTTTTGCTTTTGGCGAT
>JAFGTN010000879.1 GCA_016934075.1 Pirellulales bacterium | reverse complement strand
TTGTCCGTATTTTCGACGTCGACGACATGTTCGATTGTGCCGAACTATTGGCTCGACAGAAAACCACGCACGGCGACCGTCTGGCTATCATTACCAATGCCGGCGGCCCCGGCGTTATGACCACCGACGCCCTGATCGAACGCAATGGTCATATTGCTACCCTTTCGGACGAAACTGTTGAACAACTAAACGAGGTGTTGCCGCCTTTCTGGTCGCACGGAAATCCCGTTGATGTCTTGGGCGATGCCCCCGCCGATCGTTACAGCAAGGCCATTGATATAGTGCTCAAGGATAAAAACGTCGATGCAGCATTGGTGATCCTCACGCCCCAGGCAATGACCAATCCCACGGCTACGGCCGAGGCTGTTGCCAAGGTGGCTGCCAATTCGCGTAAGCCGGTCCTGGCCGCCTGGATGGGCGGAAAGATGGTGGCCGAAGGAATTCAGATCATGAACGATGCCGGCATCCCCACATACACGGCACCGGAAAAAGCCGTCCGCGCCTTTATGCATCTCGTTTCCTACGCTCGCAATCTCGAAATCCTGCACGAAACGCCCCGCGACGTACCCCTGGCTTTCAGCTTGGACCGAAAGCGTCTGCGCGGCGTCTTCGATACTATCCTTACCGAAGGTACGGACATTCTTTCCGAAAACGTTTCCAAGGCATTTTTGGAAGCCTACGAGATTCCCATCACCAAGCCCCAACTGGCACGCTCGGCCGATGAGGCCGTCGATTTGTCTTGCCAGATCGGGTATCCGGTGGTTATGAAAATCCATTCGCCCGATATCACGCACAAGACCGACGTGGGCGGCGTTACCTTGAATCTGGGCAACGCCGAAGCAGTCAAAAACGAATTCAACGCCATGACCCAAAGGGCGCGTGAAAAACGGCCCGATGCCGATGTGCGTGGAGTTTCGGTGCAACCCATGGTGACCGCTCCCAACGCTTTCGAACTGATTTTGGGCACAAAAAAGGATCCTATTTTTGGTTCGGTGATTATGGTCGGCATGGGTGGCGTGGCAGCCGAGGTGTTCAAGGATCGCGCTTTGGCTCTGCCGCCGTTGAATGCATCGCTGGCGAGAAGAATGCTGAAATCGCTCAAATCCTGGCCGCTGCTCAAAGGTTATCGGGGTAAACCCGGTGCCAACATCGATCGCCTTGTCGAGATCCTCATGCGGTTCTCCTACCTGGTGGCCGATTATCCGGAAATCAAGGAATTCGATGTCAATCCCTTGCAGGTCACGCCTGAGAATGTGATTGCCCTCGATGCCCGCGTTGTCGTCGATCGTGATATAGTCGTACATTCCGTGCGTCCCTACGCACACCTGGCAATACGACCTTATCCCGAAGAATTTGTTGCACAACGCAAACTCAACGGTGACGTGCCTGTCACATTGCGACCCATAAAGCCCGAAGACGAACCCATGTGGCACGACTTGCTGGCGAGCTGTTCGACCGAGTCGATCTGGTTCCGCTTCAGCTACCTCTTCAAGAAAACCACCCACGAAATGGCTTCGCGATATTGCTATATCGACTACGACCGCGAGATGGGGATCGTTGCCGAGGTCGAGGAAAACGGTGAACGCAAGCTGATCGGTGTCGGGCGACTGGTGGCCGATATGAACCACGACGCGGCCGAATATGCCGTCATTATCGTCGACCGCTGGCAAGGACACGGCCTGGGCGGCTTGCTGACCGACTACTGTTTCGAAATCGCCAAAAGATGGGGCGTGAAACGAGTTGTGGCCGAGACGTCAAAAGATAATTCGAAGATGATTAATACGTTCCGTAACCGTGGTTTTGAAATCGACGATAAACACGAAGAAGACGTAGTGCTCGTCAGCAAGACCGTGCAATAGACGAAAATACTAACCCGAAGCGCAAGCGAAGGGAGATAGATAAGTAAAACCAAGCTCTCCCTTCGCTTGCGCTTCGGGCTAGTATGGGGCATGAATAATCCGGGAATAATTCCTTGGAATCCTTTTTTGCGTGGCTTGTAGCAAAGTGTTTTTATATTCAGTTCTGTAATGCTTACACGGGAATAATGTAGTCAAACGTTACGTTTATGCTATTGAACACCAAGAAAATATACAAGAGATGTATATTTTTATGCCTTACTAACAGGCAGGCCAACATTTTGCCTACAGTTCCGAATGCCACGTTAGAGTTACGATGTACCCACCCTGTTATTCTGCAGTCATCACAAATAGGTTGCTCCTAACATGACCGGATTATCCATGAAAAATTAGTCCCGCTGAAAACACCAATACAAAGCACACTCGAGGCGGTATAGGCAATGACGTAACACAAATATGGTTTAGTTATAGGCTGGATTAAGCTGACGTAAGTCACCCAAAGCACCTAAAGTGTGCTTGTACCGATGAGGGAGGAGCCCTTAATGCTTTACCTTGTTTAAATAAATAGATACGATGTGTTAATCTGGAAATCGGTATACAAATTGTGTATGTGGAGAGTATCACCAATGTTCGGAACAATTCTCTGCGTGGCAACGCTCGCGCTTGGTGTCGAAACCGGTTGGGAACCGAACGATGCCGGAGGGCTGGATTACATAATTCAGATCGATTCCACGCAGCTTAAGCATCTCAAAGAAGGCATCCCCTACCAGAGTGATTTACCCAAAAATCTCAGGGGTTTGCAGACAATCCGTTTCCAGGTCGGCGATAAGAAACTACCCCGCATTGCCCTGGCGCCGGAAAAAAAAACTTTGCCCGATCCGCCCGCTGTTGTGGAATTTCCCGGCAATAAGCTTCCAAGCAATTCGACAACATCCGAGAGTCCAAAAAAACTGGCTGATAATCCCGCAACCAAGCCGATTCCACATGTGGCCAAAGCCGTCTTTGATGAGCCCCTGGATAGCAAATCGCCGGCAAAAGAAGGAATGCCCAAAGACGAGACCTCAAAAAAAACCGATCCCGAAAAGCCCTGGTCGCTGCTTTACGGTGTAATAGCCCTGGCAGTCGGTTTCGCAGCCGCCTTCACATACCTCTCCTGGATCCACATAGGCATGCGCAGCCGCTACCGCCATCTACTGGCCGAGCATATCGCGCTCACACAACCGACGTGATAATTACCCGGAGTTATATTGCCATACAACAGGCAAATACCCCGTCAGGCATCTTTTAGAAGCAGGTGCAAATACTGCGCGTAGTTGCTGTTTCCAAGTTGGGACGCCAAAGTCTGCAAATCTTCTCTACTGATCCAGTTGTTATTGAACGCAATTTCTTCCAGACAGGCGATCATTGTTCCCTGACGCTCTTCAATGGCTTCGACAAAGCTCGATGCCTTCAGTAAAGATTCGTGTGTACCTGTGTCGAACCAGGCAATACCACGGCCGGTGATATGCACATGCAACTCTTCGCGTTGCAGATACAATTCATTGAGTGTCGTGATTTCCAGTTCACCTCGATCCGATGGGCGGATCTGTTTAGCCAATTCAACCACCTTGTTGTCGTAGAAGTAGATCCCTGGTACGGCATAGCGGCTCTTTGGATTTTCCGGCTTTTCCTCGATGCTCAATACCTTTCCATTGGCATCAAACTCGATAACACCGTAACGGCGGGGATCTTTGACGGGATATCCGAATACAGTGGCCCCAGTTTCTCTCGCTACAGCATCTCGCAGCATTGGTCCGACTGCGTTGCCATAGAAGATATTGTCGCCAAGAATCAGGCTGGCATGACAACCATCCAGGAATTCCTCGCCGATCAAAAAGGCTTCCGCCAATCCTCGTGGTTCGGGCTGTTCGGCGTATTCAAACCGCATGCCCCATTGGCTGCCGTTGCGAAGAAGGTGTTTGAAGAGAGGTAGGTCATGGGGCGTGGAAATGACCAGTACTTCCCGGATGCCCGCCAGCATAAGCAACGATAGCGGATAATAGATCATCGGCTTATTGTACACCGGAAGAAGCTGCTTGCTAACAACCAGGGTTACCGGATGTAGGCGTGTTCCTGTTCCGCCGGCAAGGAGGATTCCTTTACGCATAAAAATCACACCTTTCTTTGAACAATCTTACGACATGTTTCAGTTTTCTTTGCCGGCTGTTTGATCCAATGTTCTAAGTCGCTCGCGGCGGTATTTTCCGGATGTTACTCGCTCCACCCACTGTGAATTACTCAGATACCACTGTACTGTTCGTTGCAATCCCGACTCGAACGATTCTTGCGGCTTCCAGTCAAGTTCCGTCTGCAATTTCGTGCAATCAATAGCGTATCTGCGGTCGTGACCTGGACGGTCATGAACGAACTGAATCAGTGATTCGCACGGCGCATGCGGCAAATCGGGGCGCAGTTCGTCAATGATTCGGCAGATTTCTTTAGCGACCACAATATTCGTGCGTTCGCAGTCCCCACCAATATTGTAGACTGCCCCAACGGTTCCCTTGTCCAATACGAGTCGAATAGCGCGGCAATGATCCTCGACGTACAACCAATCCCTAATGTTCTGGCCATCTCCATAGATTGGAAGATGTTTTCCTTCGAGGGCGTTCAAGATGATGAGTGGGATCAGTTTTTCGGGAAACTGGTACGGCCCATAGTTGTTCGAGCAATTGGTGGTCAACACGGGGAGACCATATGTATGGTGGAACGCACGAACGAAATGATCCGATGCAGCCTTCGATGCAGAATAGGGCGAATTGGGGGAGTAGGCCGTCGTTTCGGTGAATTTGCCCGTGGATCCTAATGAGCCGTATACCTCATCCGTTGAGACGTGGAGAAAGCGAAACTCGTCCCGTTGCGGCCCAGTTAACTGATCCCAGTACGCCCTAGCGGACATAAGTAACTCGAAGGTTCCCACGACGTTGGTTTGCACGAAATCACGAGGTCCGTCAATCGATCGATCAACGTGTGACTCCGCTGCGAAATTTACAATCGTTGCAGGCCGGTACTCGTTGAGAAGCCGGGTTACGAGAGCAGTGTTCCCGATATCCCCCTGAACAAACACATAGTTCGCATAATCGGCTACTTCGTCGAGCGAATCCAGATTGCCTGCGTAAGTGAGCCGGTCCAGATTAACAACTCGCGCATTGTCGGTTACCAATTGCCGGACAAAGCAACTGCCAATGAAGCCCGCCCCACCGGTGACCAGATAGGTCCCGTGCGATCCCGTTGTCATATCCCTCTTCCTCAGGATTACCTTTTTTATTGAAAGTTGTGTTTTTTATTGCTTCGATGTCGCACAACAGAAACGATTACTTCTGATCGTAAATGAACGCCAAGTCATCCAACGGTCGCACCCAAACGTTGCGGAAGCGGACCGGATTGTCGTGGTCCTGCAGGAATACCGGTCCCACACTGCTTTTTTTCAATTTTTCCCAAATAGCTCTGGTATAAGGCGTTGTCTTGTAGCGGAAGGGATGATAGGCCGACCGCGGCTCTCCCAAAGGCGTATTATCCTGCACTTTTTTGCCGTTTAGCCACGCCGTGATCGAGCCCTTGCGTGTAATGCGGCCCTGCTTATCGCGACGCGGAGCCCGATATCGGATGTCGTAAACCTGCCAAACTCCCGGCTGGCGAGCCGCATTGACCAGCGGCTTGGAAAATTTATAGACCGCGCCCATATCGGTATTATCCGGTTGCTTCTTGCCGTAGGAATTTATAATCTGCATTTCGTAATTACCATGAATATAAACTCCGCTGTTGCCCGAACCGGAACCCATGTTTTTCGGGGGCAGCATGAACTCCACGTGAATATCGGCGTCGCGGAAATGGAGCTTGGATACGATATGGTTTGATTTTACGTCTTTTGGGGTCGAAACCAGTTCGCCGTGGTCGATTTTCCAGTTGATTTTTTTCCCATCCTTGCCGAGGAATAAATTTTTACCCTTGCCGTCGAAGAGCACGATCGGCTCGCCGGCCGGTTCCTCGATACAGTAGAGGTGCTTCTTACCGCGCAGGAACATCTGGTTGCCCACTATTGCCGCCGAGGCGTCGATGTGGTCGTCCAGCTTATTGATGGAGAGGACTTCGAGTTTCGCCTGATTCTTGGCAACCAGCGTGGTGCCGTTCCGATCGGTGAAATAAACGCGTCCCTTGGCCCCTACCGGGGATGAATAGATGTTCTTGAGTTTTGGGAGCCGAGTTTGTTCCGATAGCGGCTTGCCGTTTTTTGCATCGAGGCAAGTCATCACCGAGCTGTTTGCCTTAATAAAGTAAAGCAGATCTCCATATAGCAACGGTGAGGGAACGTAGGGCGTATTGCGATCGTGTCGCCAAGCTATTTTATCCGTATCCGTTATATCGCCTCTGGCATCGAGACAAATTGCATAGGCGGCCGCGTCGAGACCGCGGAAGCTGCTCATGCAAATCACCTTGCCGTCGTGAACAACCGGTGTAGGCACGACGTTTCGCCTCTGCCCTCCGCACTCCCACAGTAACTTCCCGCTGGTCGTATCATACGAGCGAACTTTATTTGTCGCACTCACGATCACTTGTTCCACGCCCTCGTGTTCGGTAACCAGGGGCGTCGACCAATTGGTCTGCTCGTCGCGGTCAACCCGCCAGAGCGGCTGCCCTGTTTTTGCGTCCAAGGCGGTCAGGAATGACTGGTCCTCGTGGTCCCAGTTGACGAAAAGACGACCATTGTGAAGTGCAGGCGAAGCTCCTTCACCCCACTCCATACGAGTGCGCATCTGCCCAAGATCGCGTTCCCATTTCAAGTCGCCCGCGAAATCATAGCAATAGATGCCGTGTGAACCGAACGAGGCATACACATATTTCCCATCCGTAATAGGTGAGGCCGAGGCATAGCCATGATCGCGGTGATGTCCCTCTTTGGGAACCAACTCGTTTGCTACTTTTTCCCATAGCACTCGCCCCGTTTTACGATCCAGGGCCATGACTACAAACTTGTAATAATGGTCCGGGGGATCCTTGCGAGCGGCCAGCAACCTTGCCGGAGTCGGTTCTAACGGCTTGGGGCGGTCGATCTTTTTCTCGGTTTCGACAGCCGTCAAAATGAAAATACGATCTTTCCAGACAACCGGCGTGGCGTTGCCCTCGCCCGGTATGCGAACCTTCCATTTGACATTAAAACCCTCAGCCCAACGAATGGGCGGATTGCCGTGCGGAGCCGCCCCGTTGGCCATCGGACCGCGCCATTGGTGCCACTGATGGTCACGCTGGGCGGGGAAATCGTCGTTGGCCAAAGTCATCGATGTCGTGAAAGTGAGCAGTAGCAGGATCACCGCGTTTTTCATGATTGGTCCGTAACGTGTGATACACTAACTCGAATCGTGAGCAAAGGGAAACATACCACATCGCGTCGACTTTGGATGCTTCGCTTCCGAATTGTGTTAGTGCATTTATTCTGTAAACAATATCTCTGACGTACGATTCATCAAAGCAATTCCATTCTGATATTATACATGATGATGTGTGCCTACAAGTTTTGTCACAGGTTTCTTCAAAAAGGGGAGTATAGGGTGACCAGATACGAGTCTTGAGCACAACTGTTAGATAGTCGTCTTGACCTAAAATGGCGATTGACAATATCTTGTGCGATGTCTCTTGAGCCAGAAGGATTCGTGGGGTTGGAAGCCCCTCCCCGCCGAGGGTGGCTCTAAGGAAGGAACCTTTATCGCGGCCGGGTCATGTTGGTCCATCTTATCATTCTTAATTACAACGGGCGGCGTTTATTACCCGAATGTTTGCCGTCGATTCTGCACGCTTGTGAAGCTTCGCGTCATGAATGCGAGGTTGTGATAATCGACAACAGCTCGACCGACGAATCGCTATCTTGGTTGTCGGAAAATTATCCACAGGTCCGCGTCATCCATTGCGCAAACCATGGACTTTGCAGCTACAACGCTGTAGTCCCGAGTTTGGGCGGTGACGTAGCCATTTTACTGAACAACGACATCAAGCTGCACGCCAACGCTGTGGATCCCTTGGTCGATCCTTTTTTAGAGAACAACACTAAGTGTTTTATGACAACCCCTCGTTGTCGTCGTTTCGACAACGCCACATACGAGGGCTTCCGCACGGCCGTGAGTTGGCGTTGGGGGCTTGTACAAGCAACGGCCTTGTATCCGGGCCACGAAGCGATGGTTGGCATACCCGGATGGACAGCATCGGCGGGAGCCGCGATGGCCGTCGACAGTCGCAAGTTCGTGGAGCTGGGCGGTTTCGACCCTCTTTATCTGCCGGGCCGTCTGGAAGATCTCGATTTCGCTTTCCGCGCCTATAGAGCCGGATACCACGCGTGCTACGTGCCGCATGCACTCTGCTGGCACAAGGGCATGGCGACTTTCGAGGCGGCTTTCGGAACTCACGGTTGCGACGAGCTGGCGTTGCGAAACACGTTGCTCTTCCAATGGAAAAATCTTCGCCACCCCGCGAATATTGCGAGGCAGATTTTCGGTGCGGCCTTACGGTCTCTTGCCGATTTGATACGCGCGCCATGGATGCCCAGGTTGCATCGTTGGAGATTTGTTCGTGCTCTCGCGGCCGCCTGGAAACGTAAAAAGGAGATCGCTGACCAGTTCCATGGCTGGAGTGGCATGGAGCCGCACTTTATTGCGGTTCGAAGAGAACGCGATTATTTTCGCCGCTTTCATCCAAATTATGAAGAATCCTTTGCCGACGAACCAATGGTCGATCGGCTTCAACTGCAAATGATTACGGAGGTTGACACATGGTCGTAGCAGAACGAACTCGCCGCAACAGAACGCGGCTATCGCAATCGGTGCGTCCACAAGAACCAATCGTGGCACCGTCGGTATCTGTCGCCCAACGGCACCCGATCTCGAAATGGTATCTGATACCCATTGCCAGGATCGCCGTTGCCGGGCTGACGCTTTCACCTTTGACGCGTTCGAGGATTCGTCCCTCACACGTAACGATTACCGGTCTTGTATTTGCGGCCGCGGGCGTGGGCCTGTTGCTGTGGCGGCCGGATACCGCCGCGATCGCCGCCTTTTTCGTGCTGGCCGCGTGGTTTTGCGATCGCGTAGACGGCATGCTGGCGCGTTTGCAAGTGGCCGGCTCGGCCTGGGGCGGATGGCTCGACTCGAATATCGACGAACTCGTGGACGTGGCTATGCAAACGGCCGTGGCCCTGACGGCGGTTCGCCTGACTGGTTCGCAATGGCCCGGGCTGTTGCTGGTGGCATTTCTGGCAGGTAAATATCTCTTCATGTTCGGAATTTCTTGTGAAGAAAAGAACGGCGTGGAACAAACACTTGACTTGACGGCACCCGCTAGTGATAACCGTGGCGGTCTGCTGCGACGTCTATACCACCTTCCGGCCAACGCCGACATCCGCGTCCACTTTCTGATCGTTACCTTAATTTTCGGTTGGTTTACCACCGAGTTGGCCGTTATTGCCGCTTATTACAATCTGCGATGGATAGTCCGCTACCCGTTGGTTGCCCGGCGACTGGGAGGCTCGCGATGAGCGCTGCCGACGTTCGCCCCACGATTACAGCAGCCATAATCACACTCGACGAAGAACGCAATCTGCAGGCTTTACTGCCCCGGCTTGATTGGGTTGACGAAGTTCTCGTGATTGACGGCGGTTCGAGCGACGCAACGCGTGCGGTCGCCCGCCGGTACGGCTGCCGTGTGGTCGAACGACGCTTTGATAGTTTTGCCCGTCAGCGAAACCACGCGATTTCCAGGGCATCGTGCGATTGGATTCTATCGCTGGACGCCGACGAAACGCCATCACCGCGATTAGTTACCGAGATCATCGAGCACATTCGTTCACACCGATGCGATGCATATCGTCTACCTATTCGCAGCACGATTCTGGGTAAGCCCCTGCGTCGCTCGGGCACTCAAGACGACCGACCCGTGCGACTTTTCCGAGCCGGCTCGGCCCGTTGGGTGGGCGATGTTCATGAACGGCTGGAGGTAAACGGTAGAGTGGGAACCTTGCGTAATTGGCTCATGCACGGCACTCAGGCCACGCTGGATGTTTTCCTGTGCAAGATGAATCGCTACACGACACTGGAAGCCCGATCGCGCGTAGCTGCCGGATTGCCGCCCGGCCGTTTTGATCCATGGCTGTTTCCGCCGCGAGAGATCTTTCGTCGCCTGATCTACAAGCAGGGAATTCTCGACGGCCCGGCCGGCTGGAAGTTTTGCCTGCTCAGCGGACTATACGAATGGGTACTCGCCGATCGGCACCGGCGTTACTGGCAAAATATACAACATGAAAGGTTTCAGTAAAAAACTCGAATAACCGAGAAATTCATATAAACACAATCTCATGTGGCTCGACTAACTTATCCACTATTCTCAGACGGCGACTTCATGCCGATAAACCAACTTCCATTATTGCCATTGATCCTTGACAACGTTCCTCCGGGACTGCGCCAGGCTCTTGCGCAAGAGGGTATTCCTTTTCGGCTTGCAGTGGGTGGAACCGTCAAAGGTCCAGCCGAAGGTCGCTTCCTCTTGTACGATTCGCGTCGCGGACCTTGTCCGCCATTGATCGCCGGGCAGAAGTCGATCGACGTGGATCAATTCCGCCGCCCGCCCAGCACGGACGGCTCGCCCCCGGGCATCGATCCCTTCGAGGCGCTTGTCGAGGTAAAGCCGGCCCGCGTGCAATGGAAGATAGCAGGCCTAACAGTCGAAGAAGAAGCTGCACGATTCGACAAACGTGCAATCCGGCGAGAATTGATGGGCCGTCTGCGTCGAGTGGTTGAAAAACTCGGCGGCGTCTGGCTGCGGCTATCGGCTTTCCCTTTCCCATATCGAAGCGCCTTCAACTTCCGCGTTGACTACGACGAGTTCGCCGCCGATGATTTCAATGCCACGCTCGACGCGATAAACGGCCACGAAGATGCCACCAGCCACTTCATCAACGCTTCGAACTACGTCCGCGCCGGCAACGCCTGGCAGCGTTTTCGCGGTCTCGATGTCGGATCGCACGGATATTGGCACCACACCTATCGCACCGAGGAAGAGAATCTCCGCAATATTCGACGCGGCATCGAAACGATCGAGTCGCACGGCATTGCCACCTCAGGATTCACGGCCCCCCACGGCC
>JAFGTN010000878.1 GCA_016934075.1 Pirellulales bacterium | reverse complement strand
GCTTGCGGCAGTTTGAGCCTTGCCAAGTACGGGTTCCTCTTCTCTGTTTGGCGTGAATAGAGAAGAGGAACCCGTACTTGGCCGGGAATATATATGAAGTCGAAATTGCATCGATGTCCGTCGATCCAAAGCCGCCGCAAGCGGCTGGGCTAACAAGCTATTCATTCATATGTACCCACTAAAATGCACGAAGAACACAAAATTAATTTACCATGTTGCCATTAAACCGCAAACGCGATTCAAGAAGAGAAAATCCGGCATTAAAACGCCGTTTCGCACGCGGTTTTACGCTTGTGGAATTATTGGTGGTGATCGCCATCATCGGGATTCTCATCGCTCTGTTGCTTCCGGCGGTGCAAGCGGCCCGAGAGGCCGCGCGACGCATGAATTGCAGCAACAACCTCAAGCAGATCGGGCTGGCTATGCACAACTACGAGTCTGCTCACGGCATAATTCCTCCCGGCGGGATCATATCGGGTACGGGCACTTGTCCTCGAGTGCGGCCGGCCTCGGCCCAGGGGCCCGGTTGGGCCATACTGATATTGCCGTATATCGAGCAAATTAACCGCTACGAACAGTTCGATTTCAACCAGGGCTTCGCCGACAACTATTACGGCGGAAGCCCCAGCAACCCCGTGTATCGCAATCTGGTTGTTCAATTCACGCCCAATGAGGCTTTCCAGTGCCCGTCCGATCCAAATTCGAAGCCGGATGTGTGCAATACAAATTACTTTGCTTGCGGCGGCGGCGGCGAGGATTCTGAATCGTCATGTTATCCACCAAACGATCCGGAACGGGTTTATTTCGACAATGGCGTGATCTACCCCAATTCAAAAACCAAGTTTCGCGACATCTCTGACGGGACAAGCCATACGTACATGGCCGGCGAAACTAAATATTGTTGCCTCTTGTCGGGAGGCATTGCCCAGTACGGATTCGATCCCGGCTATTGGTGGAGTTGGGCTTCGGCCGCGGGTGGTCATACGACTTCGAATTATCCGACCATGCCCGGCATCGCCGCGGCCGTCGATCCCATTAACAACCCGGCCGTTTTGTTCTCGAATCTCGACAAGTTCGACCCCGCGTTGTGGGCCAGTTTCTCCGTGCCCGCGCGCACCTTCGGCAGCAATCATCCCGGAGGTTGTCACATGGCCATGGCCGACGCTTCGGTGCATTTCGTCGACGAAAATATCGATCTGCAAGTCCACCAGGACCGCGGCGACCGCCAAGACGGATTTCCCATTGGAGATATGACGGAATAGAATATTAGAAGCGTTTTTATAACTCATACGATTAAGGATCTTTTGCATCAAGAACAAACTGCGAAAACGAATGGACTATAATTTCTTGCGAGAAGACAACAACCGACGGGAATATAAGATGTTGGCAATAAAACTCAATCGCGATGCTCGCGGTTTTACTCTGGTAGAGCTGTTGGTGGTGATCGCCATCATCGGCATTCTCATCGCGCTCTTGTTGCCGGCCGTCCAGGCGGCCCGCGAAGCCGCGCGGAGGATTCAATGCAGCAACAACCTCAAGCAGATTGCCCTGGGAATGATCGTCTATGAGGCTACGCACCGGTCGTTCCCGGCGGGCGGAATCGTCAACGAGTCGATGATCCAGATCGGATCCAAGCATTGTCCGGGCAAGGCGCCCGTCGAGTCGGTGGGGCCGGGATGGGCGATTTTGATCTTGCCGCACATCGAGCAGTTGTCTCTGTATGAACAGTTCGACTTCGATTTGCCTTTCACCGGTATCCATTGGCAGTATGCCATTACAGAGCATAACCGGAATCTGCAGTTTACGGTCAACTCGGCCTTTCAATGCCCCTCGGATCCCAACTCCACGCCGCAGGTGCCCAACTCCAACTATTACGCCTGTGGCGGAGGCGGCGAGGACCATGAGGCCAGTTGTCCTTCGACCCACTATCCCGAACAGATATATTTCGATAACGGCGTGATCTTCGCCAACTCGAACACTAAAGTCAGCGATATCTCAGACGGCACAAGCAACACATATTTAGCCGGCGAGACCAAGTATTGCGCCATGTTGTCGGGTTCCTCCTTGCGCTATCCGAGCTATGACGACGGGGCCGGGCACTGGTGGTGTTGGGCATCGACTGTCAACCCGCACAGCACGGGTTACTATCCCTGCATGCCCGGCATTACCGCGGCCGTCGATCCCATCAACGAGCCCTCGATACTGTTTTCGAATATGGAGGAATTCGATCCATCCAAATGGCAGGATTACGCCGTGCCGGCGCGTACCTTCGGTAGCAACCATCCCGGTGGATGCCACATGGCCATGGCCGACGGCTCGGTGCATTTTGTCGATGAGGATATCGAGTTGTACATCCACCAAGATCGTGGCGACCGCCACGACGGATTTCCTGTTGGTGACATGAGCGAACGATAATTGATGAGCGTGGCCACATAACTGGACTTTTGCAAAATTGCGAGTCAAGGGCACATGTAAAAGAAAGCTTTGCGAAGCGAAGGTTTCTTTTACATTGTTTTTACTGACACAAATTCCTTGACAGAAAATAAGTGAATATCTCTGGGGCGTTTAGATATAATTTGCCGGCTGCGCCGCCAATTTATATCTAAGTGCCCTTGACTCGCAATTTTGCAAAAGTCCAGTTATAACGAGCCTACAGCCATAAGGAACAAGGAATTATGAGCAGGATATATAGAAATCCTATGGACGTTTCGACTGTTGCTTGCGGTATCATGTTGACCTTGACTTGCATTTTAGCCGGGTGCGGAGGTCCCGAGGGGCCCGCGCGATATGAGATTACCGGCAAAGCCACCTTCGGCGGCAAAGCGATTCCGGCCGGAAAAATCATGTTCGTGCCCGACCGATCAAAGAATAACACCGGTTCGCGAGGTATTGCGCGGATAGAGAACGGGCAATACAAAACACTGCCGGGTCAAGGGGCCACAGGCGGCCCGCAAGTTGTTTCGATCCAAGGCTACGACGGCGTTAACCCCCCGGGCTGGTCGGGCTCAGACATGGGCTCGCCCATTTTCCAGCGATACGAAAAGAATATCGAGTTGCCCGCCGAAAACACAACAGTCGACTTCGATGTTCCTGTGAAACGTTAAACGGACAACTTTGCTTGAAAATCAAGCATCAAGCTGATACCCTGTTTATCCCAATTACCGATTGATTTTGTGCAGTGTCGCATGTTTGCCCGTGGAACTTGCATGAAGAATAGCAATATTATTTCCTGTGATAGCAATTTCAAATCTGAACGCGTATTAGAGGGAGTCCAACGATGAATAAGTCAATCGCGATTATCATGGCCGTGGCTTTATTGGCATGGGGCGGTTCGGTCCAGGCGGGGGTTGAGTTTATTTCCACTTTCGACAACGATGGCGAAGGTTGGACCGGCGGCGGCTCGGGCTGGGAAGCCGGCGGCGGACAGGACGGCGGATATTACTTCGGTACCCGTCTAGGCTCTGCTCCTTATCTGACGCCACCGCCCGGCAGTATTTTGTACAACGACGTGGCCGCCAATTTCAATAATAAGCCGATCAACTTTTCGTATTACCTCAAGGACATCAGTGATACATTAACCAGTGTGCCGCAAATATACGTCTTCGCCGACGGTAACGACGACGGCACTTGGGATCTCTTCTGGGCATATACGCCCGAGGCTGAGGGAATGCCCGCCGAGTGGAATGGAATTCCCAAGGATTGGACGATGTATTCGTATACCATAGATCCTACCGCGGACGCGGCTCCTCCGGGCTGGACGATGCATCAGAATGGATCAAGTACCATCACACTGACTTGGGCCGAAAGTTGGCGAAAAATCTTTACGTGGAATTTTTGGTCGGGAGCCGGTACAACGGGTATGGATAGTGTCACAGGCATCGATACCGTAGTAATCGCTTCCGTGCCCGAGCCGGCTACCTTTTGTCTGCTATTTTCCGTGTTGGGGGCGTTGTTGATGGTTAGAAATAGGCACCGTTAGAAAAACACACCGGTGCTTGCAAGCATCAATTCTTTGTCTGTCTAAATAAGGTTCATACACACAAAATCACAGTCGAAGCTGGTTGTTACATTCCTCCAACCGAATAGATCATACCATGACGCTACATATGCGCGTAAATTTTTCTGCCGCTCTACTGCTTGTGAGTTTCTTCTCAGCGAACAACCCACTTCATGCCGCGGAGAACACCCATTCATTCAATCTCACAATAACCTCCGATCTGCCCGACGGCAACGTGCCCTTCGATCCCACCATCGATTTTGCCAAGATCATCGCCGACGCCAAGCTGCCGGGTGTATTGGATCCCAATTCCATTGAAGTCGTCAATAAAGCCACCGGGAAAGCCGTGCCCTTTGCCCGTACCGAGGATTTCGCATATGGCGACTGTGGTCGACTGGAATGGCCCATAAAAGATCCGACGCATAAAAACTACGAGATCCGTTTCAAGACAGTCGCGCGGCGGCCCGCCCTGGTATCGCAAGACTATACACCGCTGGTCGGCGTTGGAGATCTGTTGCGCTACAACGCCGGGAAGCCGCGACCTATCGCCATGCCCTATCCGGCACGATTGGTAGACCTCACCGGCGACGGCAAGCCCGACTATGTGGGCTCGTGGAACTATGCCTATCGGGACGATTCGCCCTGGGACGGAATCATCTGCTATCCCGGCGTGGGTGATCCGCAGAAATTGGAGTTTGGCGATCTGCTTCGCGTCCGGTATGTAGACAAGGCCGATTCCACCAATTTCAGGAACTTCAGTAAAATCTACATGTCAGCAGACGTCGCCGATATCAACGGCGACGGCCTGGTCGACGTGATCTACAGCCCCAGCGGTGGCGACGAGTTGCATTTGTATTTGAACTCCGGTAAACGTGATACTGGTAACATGTCTATCTTCGTCGCCGCCGGGTCGATCCCGCGCCACGGTGGCAATTGGTCGCCTTGTCGCGTAGTCGATCTCGACGGTGACGGCCTGGTAGACTTTATTGCCGGTAATGTATGGATAAAAAACACGAGTAAAACGGCCAAGCAATGGCCCATCGCGGTTGCCAAGGGCGTTAAAATCGACGTGGGCAATTTGGGTTGTTTCTATGACGTTGACAGCGACGGGCGTCTCGACGCGGTTTGCCTGGAGGAGTTGCCAAACCAAGAAGGACTTTCGAACTTTCGCGTATCCTGGCGAAGGAATATCAGCAAACCCGGTGATGCGGTTCCAACGTTCGCCAAGCCACTTCCTCTTGATGGTATCGATGCGCCCTATCCTAATGACGTTATTCCCGTGGTGGTAGGTGGCAACCGCGGGCTATTTGTGATGCACGACCATTATCTGAACACGACTTTTTTCAAGCAGACCAATAAGAATGGCGACAAACCGGTCTTCGAGTCGGCCGGCAAGGTGCAGTCGCGTTCGGCCGTGGTTTCGTTGAGCGACCAGGCATGGCCCTGGGCGTGCGATTGGGACGACGACGGCGACACCGACCTGCTGGTCGGCGGCGGATACGGCTGGCCGCGAATCGTTATCAACGAAGGGACTCCCGAAAAGATGGAACTGGCCGAATCGCAATACATTTTGTCCGAAGGTAAACCCATACGTATCACCCGCGACGAGGTGCTGGGCCCGCCCGAACATTGGCACGACATGGGCTATTCTTATCCGTCCTACGTCGACTGGGACGCCGACGGCCTGCCCGATCTGATGATGCCTAACGAAACAAACCGCATCTTCTGGTACAAGAATATCGGTACGCGTAAGAGTCCCAGGTTTGGACCGCGGCAGCAAGTAATCTGTGACGGATTTCCCGATTCGCCGGAATTGCGGACGCTTTCGGCGAAACGGGCCGGCGATAAAAAATCGAATAACGGTTGCTATCCCTACGAAAAGGAACGTCCCTTTATGTGGCGGACCGGCGCGGCATTTGCCGATTGGAACGGCGACGGGCTGATGGATATGGTGACCCACGACGGACACAAGCGCAAGGCAACGTTATTCAGCCAATATCGAGACAAAGACGGCAAGCTGCGGCTCCGCCGTGACGGGCACCTGAAACTTTCCGACGGGCGTCTGATCGACGACTCGATCGTCAACCGTTCGGCGCATTGGACCGAATCGTTCCGCCCGGTCGATTGGGACGGAGACGGTCTGATGGACATCATGTATTCGGTTTCCTCGGGGCATGTTCCCAGTATCTCTTTATTGAAAAACGTCGGCAGCAAAAAGGCTCCCGTCTTCGCCCCGCCGCGGACCATGTCCTGTTACGGCAAACCCATCAAGGTTACCAACCACGGTCCCAACGCCTTCGCCGGCGATCTGGACGGTGACGGCAAGCCAGACATTCTGACCTGCGTGGAGTGGAGCGTTTACCCGTTTTTCGGGTATAACGCGCTGGAGATGAAGGAGCGTCCGAGCTATGAGATCTCGCCGGTCTTAAAACCGTAATGCCAACCCGGTAACTCTGGCAGTTCAACAATACTAACCCGAAGCGCAAGCGAAGGGAGAACAGGGATAGATGCCATTTCCCTCCCTTCGCTTGCGCTTCGGGTTAGTATTTTAAAGAAAATCGAGATTGCCCCCAAATCGCGGGTGTGCTAAGCTTTTTCTGATGATAATCGGCCGGTACCCGGTCGCTTTGGGAGGAAATCGCATGCAACGAAATACACGGCTTGTGACGGCAGTATCGCTTGCAGCAGCTTTGGCAGTTTGTGTCGCTGTGCCTTCGGCTGCTCTGGGCAAAAAACCGTCGACGCCTTCCACAAAGAATAAACCGGCAAAAAAAACATCTTCAAGCATCAATAAAGAGACCTCGCCCGACGATATCTCTGCCGGCGGGAAAACGCTCAGCCAGTGGCGAGCGATGTTCGGCGAGGATTCGAATTCGTCGGACACCGCCACCATTTTTTCAAAACCGAATGCCGTTGCAAAGCAGCCGCTGAAGCCGAATATACAAAGAATCAGATCTTTGCCGGCTAGGCAAGAGGAGCGTTTGACGGCGGAAAGAATTCTAGTCGACGCGCTAAAAGTCTATTGGACCCGCCTGGCCGTGATCGCCAACAACATGGCCAACGTCGACACGATTGGATACAAACGAAACCGCGTGCTGATTGAAGGTACCGTTGATGTGACGAACAGCAAGGGCAACGATTGGAGCATGCGGGGGCAACTGGCCAAAGCTGGGATTTCCGCTTCCGGCGGCGGTCCCGTCTTTACCATCCAAACTGACTTCCGGCAAGGGCGACTGAAAAAAACAGGTCGTATGCTGGATATTGCAATCGAGGGCAAGGGTTTTTTACAGGTCATAAATCAAAAAACCGGAGAAACTCATTACACCAGGGCGGGAAACCTCTCGGTAAATAATAATGGTGAACTCACCGTGGGACCGGGCGGGAAAGGCTGGCTGATCGAACCCAGCATCACCATCCCACAAGACACTACATCTATCTCGTTCAGTGCCGACGGATCAGTCGACGTCAAACAGCCCGGCTCTCCCCAAATGAATCAAGTTGGACAACTTCAACTGGCTTTCTTCATCAATCCCGAAGGTATGCAAAGGCTGGGTGGCAAATTGTTTGGTGAAACCGATGCCTCCGGATCCGCGCTTACAACAAAACCCGGCCAAGATAGCTGCGGGGTCATATGCCAAGGCCACCTCGAACAATCCAACGTCGATTTGGATAAGGAACGGGACGATTGGACCGCGACTACCGAGCGGATCAAGATGCTCGAACAAATGCTTCCCAAATAATCCAGGATAGCATCACTTCACGGACGTATCATTGATCAATAAGGCCGAGAGCACCTGGGCGTAGACGCGGTGTCCGAAGTCGTTGGGATGATTGACACCGTTGCCGGTCATGTCCCAATCTTTTTTGTGCTTGAGCAACTCGGTCCAGACCGAGGTCATATCGGCCAGAGCCACGCCGGGGCCGCATAACTCGGCCAGGGCGTTGCTGTATTGGGGGAATAACTCCTGTTTCAGGGCGATCCAGTCCTTGTTGCCAAGCATCGTGGCAACCAGTATCACTTCGGTTTCGGGCAATGCCTTGCGGACGGCGTCGACCATTGCCCGCGTTTTAGCTTGGTAATCACTCGCGGATCGTCCGGATGCGTCGTTCATGCCGAAGGCCAGGATCACCAGATCCGGCTTGGCCTCGATGACACGGCCGATGTTTTCTACGCCCCAGGGCGTGGACATGCCCCCGACCGCGAAGTTCACCAACTCGACTTTCGAACCGTAAGCGGCCTCGAGGTTCATCACCAGCAGGTCCTGGTAGGGAGGCTGGAAGGGCGGCACATTGGCCCAGCCCGAGGAATTGCAACCGGTGGAAATGCTGTCGCCGAGTAGAGCTATCTTGAGCGGACGTTTTTCCGAGAGCTTCTTGATCGTTCGGGGCAATTGTGTGCCGGCAAAAGACGGCCGGGGGCCTTTCCAGGCGTCGGGCTTATGCTCGTAGGTGACCATCGTCTGCATGACGTGGTATTCGTGCTTAGGAGCAAACAAGATTGCCGGTCCGCCGTCTCTGTGATGCAGATCGTACTTTTGCGTGCCGTGTGCGCTGCGGAGGTCGGCGGAAGTTTTGCTAATGATCCGAGAGCCCTTGGGCAGCACGATCTCTTTCGTGCCCGGCTTCCAAATATAATCGTGGCCCGGTTCGTAGGTGATCTTTCCGGACGAGTCGCAAACCGATACTATTCGTGTGGGCTGGAAAAGCAGCAAAGCCTTTGGAGACGCGCCCTTATCAGCCAGGAACAACAGGCTCTCGCCGTACATGATGGTCGACTGCCAGAAAGGGCGTAGTTGTTCGTGCGAGAACTTCCAAGGCGAGTCAGGATTGGCGGCAATAGCGGTGCTGAAAAGAAAAGCGGTGAAAAAAATAATTAGAGCGATTGTGGGTAGGAATTTTCGCATGAGGGGATCTTTTTAAATAGTGTGACGTGTTTCGTGTGGGTGATTAAGGAGCCGTGTGGCACGCCCGGAATGGGCGTGGAAGTACCTCTATATCAACCATAACCTTTCACGCCCATTCCGGGCGTGCCACACGCCTCAATATGGACTCTTCCATTGTACAACCCGTCATAGTTGCAATCAATCACCGCCGGAAAACAACCGGTGCTTAGTTCTTCAAGTCCAAAACGGGTGTGTCGGCAAAGGCGTCGATGCAGTCGATTTCGACCACGTTGCCTTTGACCGAGATGACCTTGCAACGGGACATGGCGATAAGGTTGGGGCGGAAGGGCGAATGCGTGGCGAACACGCCGCGCTTGGGGTTGTTCTTATTGCCGCGCGGATGGACCTGCAGGATGGATCGTTTTTCGGGTGTGTCGTTCCTGTCGAACCAGTATAGAACCCAAACTTCGGGGAATTTTTCCAGCCCCATCAAACCGGCTTGAAATTTCTTGTCGACGACGATCGTGGTCTTGCCCTGCGACTTGCGAACGTAGCCGATAGGGTAGACCTTGAACTCTTTGGGCTTTTCGTTTTGCATGCTGGATTTCTCCTGCTTATCGGCGGCACGGTTGGCGGCCACGAGGCAGACAGTCGTGAGGAGCAATATGAGGCCGATGGTTACAATGCGATTCATGGGAATAGTCCTTTATGGCTATGCATTGGATATTATTGAGGAACTTTACGATTGAATATGGGCGAATAGCCTCCGTGCATTATTTGTTGTCTCTTGGGCAAGTTCCTGGGGTGATTGGCCACGGAGTTGGGCCAGGGCGGCCGCTGTGTGGGCGACCAACGCCGGTTCGTTACGTTTTTGTTTGCCTCGTAGCGGATGTGGGATAAGGTAGGGGCTGTCGGTTTCCAGCAGTAGTCGGTCACGAGGAATGCCTGCGGCCACTTTGCGTAAAGGTTCGAACTTTTTGTTACGATAGGTGACCATGCCCGAGAAGCTGATGTAGAGGCCCAATTCCAGGCACGCGTCGGCCATGGCCTGATCGCCGCTAAAGGAATGGATCAAGCCGCGGACCGGCCCTCGGGCGGCTGCCTCGGAGAGCATCGCCACAACTTCGTCGTTACAATCTCGGCAATGCACGATGACAGGCAGGTCGCGTTCTTGGCCCAGCCGCAGATGGCGATCGAAATAGTCTTTTTGCACGGCCATCGGGGCGAAATCCCAATAGGAGTCCAGGCCCGTCTCGCCCAGGGCGACAACCTGAGGATGACCGGCGAGCGAGCAAATTCTCTCCCATGCATCCGGCTGGGCCTCGGCCGTGTGGTTGGGTTGGATGCCCACGGCGGCTTTGATTGACAGGTGTTCTTCGGCAAGACGGATTGCATCCGAGGAAGATGCGACGTCCGTGCCCACGCATATAATGGTTTCGATGCCAGCCTCGTTTGCCCTGGCGACAACTTGCGGCAAGTCGGAAGCGAACTGTTCGTCGTCGAGATGGGCGTGGGTGTCGATTAGGTGCATCGGAAAATTCGGAGCCAAAACTTGGCCGTCAAATATGTTAGCTTGGTCGCTTGCGGCGGTATTGAAATAACAAACAGTATAAACTACTGGAAACGGCTAGGTTAACGAATCTGTCCTCTGTCTTCTGTCCTCTATCCTCTACCTTTAGAACAGCGAATTCGCGGCGGTTGTGGCCCAGCAGTACAGTCCGTTCCACCAGATACCGAAGACCAGTATAGGCACGGTCACGGCCAGCAGAAACAGTCCGGCGGGTGAAGCCAGTGATATTTGTGCTTTGGAAATAAATTTTTTCGAGCCCGCCGATACAGGCAACACCAGTATTTTCACAACGCGTAGATAGTAGAACAAGCTGACAACCGTATTCAACAGGCCGATGACCAGCAGCGACAGCAGTCCGGCCTGGAACACCGATGCGAAAGCGGGAAACTTGGCGGCGAAACCGGCCAGTGGCGGCAATCCCACCAGGCTGAAGAGTATCAGTGACATACAGATTGCCGCGATGCTCGACGAACCGATCATACCCGTGTAATCCTCAATCTTGTCGCCGCCTGTCGAGCTACGCGCGAAGGCCACAAAAGCGAACGCGCCGAGGTTCATGAACAGGTAGATAGCCACGTAGAAGAGCATGGCGGCCGCGGCGTCTTTGGCATCGGTGGGTTGTTCACCCATGGTGGCCGCCATGGCGGCGGCGGGCATCATCATGTAT
>JAFGTN010000877.1 GCA_016934075.1 Pirellulales bacterium | reverse complement strand
GCTTGCGGCAGTTTGGGCCTTGCCAAGTACGGGTTCCTCTTCTCTGTTTGGCGTGAATAGAGAAGAGGAACCCGTACTTAGCCGGGAACATATATGAAATCGAAATTGCATCGATGTCCGTCGATCCAAAGCCGCCGCAAGCGGCTGGGCTAAAAAGTTATTCATTCATATGTACCCAAAAAAATGTACGTAGAACCTGAATTGATCATTGAGCCTTGATCATTCGTCATTCCAAATTCTTTCCTCATTCTGATATCGTCATTCGACATTTCTACAAATCAATACCTTGGCGTGGCCGTGATCAGCCCATTGGCCACCCATGTGGACGCCAGCACGCCGAGGAAGAAGAGCAATCCGAATACCCCCATGTTTTCGATTTCGACGGCGATACCGATAAGGGCTAGCAGACCCAGCAGCGCGATTCCCGCCGTATACAGGGCCATGGCCTGGCGTGGCCAGCCCTTGTCGCAACGGTAAACGGCCGAGCAGGGTATCGACAGTAGTGCAAACGCAAAAGTTGTCATTATCAACACGGGGCTGCCGGTTATCAATCCGGCGATAAAACTGATGATTGCCGCCAACAGGCATAAACCGAAGAGGTTGGCACCCTTGGTCTGGTCGGGCGAGAGCACGTATCGGCCGAACCGGTCGAGTCGCAACAGTAGATTGAACAAAGGATCTGCCAGCCAGGATATGATAACAAAGACGATGTAGGCTAATGCCACCAGACCTAGATAAGGTTTAAGCGCCGGAACTTGCTCGCCGATCGGGCCAAGCGCACGATACCCCAGATAGAGCCCGATGATCAGGACCCATTGCATCTTGGTACCCAACTTGCTCACCCACAAAAAGTAGCCCAGTACGAGCCGATAGAACGGATTACGTGCCTTTAGGGCCAGCACCATACCCTGCCGAGCCCATTCCAGGCTGGGTTCAAGACGCAAGGCCTCACGAAAATATTCCTTGGCCCGGCGTGGGTCGCGCTGTTCGAGCATAGCCCAGCCCTGGTTGGCCTGGCTCATGGCGTCTTCGGGATCTATGGCCATGGCGTCCTTGAGTGTGTCGGCGGCTTCTTGCTTGCGACCGAGCTTGATCAGCGCCATTGCTCGGGCATTGGCGCAGCGGGTATCTTCGGGATCGACCTCTAGTCCCTGGTCGGCGGCAGCCAATGCCAGCGACCAATGCTCCATACCGTATTCGATGAACGCCAAGAGGCCCCAGGTATCTGCGCAGTAGGGATTGAGCCGTACTGCTTCCTCTACTGCCGCGCGAGCTTCTTTCTTGCGGTTGCGCTGATAGAGCACGTTGGCCATGGTGTAATGCCCGAACCAGTCGTCGGGCGCGAGGTGGATAGCCTCTTGTGCCTCGCTGGTGGCGTCTTTATATTCTTCTTTATGCGACAAGCAAAGAGCCAGCAGTGAATGCGCCTGGGCCAAC
The DNA here is from genome assembly GCA_016934075.1 of Pirellulales bacterium. Taxonomy (GTDB): domain Bacteria; phylum Planctomycetota; class Planctomycetia; order Pirellulales; family Thermoguttaceae; genus JAFGTN01. The sequence goes on along the minus strand of JAFGTN010000877.1, from coordinate 2,071 downwards.
TGCGGATATTCGGTCAACACCCGCCGCAGTTCGGCCTCGGCCGGCTCCCACTTGGATTGTTCGAGCAGAAATTGAGCACGCAACAGTTGGTCGTTCATTGCAGTTTCAGGTATTTGATGATGTCGTCGTAGGTCCCGCCCTGATTGGAATACAATGCGTAATTCCGCGCCGTGGCGAACCAGTCTTTCGTGCTGGGTTTGATTTTTTTGACCGCGGCGGTTAGATCACGAGTTTTCAGCGGTTCGGGCACGCCGCTTTTCATGGCCGCGGCCAGCTTGACCTCGACGGCCAGATCGACGACGGCTTTCAGGTCGGCGCCGGAAAAATCGCGAGCCTTTTTGGCAACGGCCGCATGATCGATATCGGCCGAGGGTTTACCGTGGCAGAGGATCCGCAGCACCTCGGCGCGGGCAGAGTCGTCGGGTGGGGGCACGAAAAGGATGCGATCGAAGCGGCCCGGACGTCGGAAGGCCGAGTCCATGTGCCAGGGCGCGTTGGTGGCGGCAAGGATCAAAACACCGTCGTTGCTGCTCTTAACTCCGTCTAGTTCGGCCAGGAACTGGTTGATAAGATGACGGCCGGCGCTGCCCTTCATATCGGTGCGGCTGGCACCCAGGGCGTCGACCTCGTCGAAGAACAAAACACACGGCCGATTGCGCCGCGCACTTTCGAACAGCTCGTGCAGGTTCCGCTCGCTGCTGCCGATCCACATCTCCAACACGTCGTTGATGCCTATCGAGAGAAAACCGGCTTTGATCTCGCCGGCCGTGGCGCGGGCAAGATGCGTCTTGCCGCAGCCGGGCGGGCCGTACATCAACACACCGCCACCCACCGTCTTGCCGTAGGCCTTGAACATCTCTTCGTGTTCCAACGGGTAGATGATCTTCATGCGGATTTCTTCCTTGAGATCGTCCATGCCGCCCACGTCGCCGAAGTTGATGGAGGGCCGTTCGATGGTGAAGCTGGTCTCCGACGGTCCATCCTCGCCCCAGCCTGCCCGCAAGCGGCCATCGACGACTTCGGAATGTTCGTCATCGGCGTCGATGCCCAAGGTTTCTTCGAGATCGCGGTCGCGCAACGACTCGTCTGCATCGATGGCCGCCTTGTATTCGGTGACCGCGAATCCCACGTCGCCGCGGCGGAGCAAGAGCCGTGCGTGTAACAAATAGGCGGCGGCCGGCGTGTCGGCTGACTGCACCAACTCCTCGATGACGACCATGGCGTGCGAATCTTTGCCCTGCTGGGCGAACGCACGGGCCAGGCCGACCTTGAGACCGACATTGCGCGGAGCCTGCGACAGGGCCGTGCGATATTCGCTCTCGGCCTCCTCGGCCAGGCCGTGTTGCATGAGCGTTTCGGCCAGATGTTCGCGCAAAGGCACGTTGTCCGGCGACACTTCCAAGGCCGCCCGCAATGATTGAATGGATGGGTGTTCGTCTGCCATGCGTCTACCGTGTTCTGTTGCCAGTGGTACGAAAGTCCCTAAACATGCGAAGCTATAATGCTACCAGATCGGGAGGGTACCGTGCAAGCGGCTCTAATTTCCTTCCGGTAGCACTTTTACCAACTGGCATAGGCATCGAGCTGTAGCCGGATTCGCAAGAATTCGGATCATTTGCCGTGTAACCGGTACCATCCGAATTCTTGCGAATCCGTCTACTATCTGTCATTTACCCTCGCCCTCTGCCCTCTGCCCTCTGCCCTCTGTCCTCTCCTCTCAGGCACCTTCATCCCCAAGTTTTTCACCAAAAACGCGATCCAATCGGCCGCTTGTTCGATCTGTTTAGAGGTGGGCGTGCCGGCGCCGTGCCCGGCACGGGTTTCGATGCGAATTAGCACGGGCGCTTTGCCGGCCTGGGCTTGTTGTAGCGCGGCGGCGAACTTGAAACTGTGACCCGGCACCACGCGGTCGTCGGTGTCGGCGGTGGTTATCAATGTGGCGGGATATTTCGTGCCGGGCTTGATATTGTGGTAGGGCGAGTAGGCCAACAGGGCCTTGAACTCTTCCGCATCGTCCGAGCTGCCATAGTCGTCTACCCAAAACCGACCGGCGGTGAACTTGTGAAACCGC
>JAFGTN010000876.1 GCA_016934075.1 Pirellulales bacterium | reverse complement strand
TTCCCGAACCGTGTGTTCCGGGCAAATCCGGCATGGAGGAACCGAGCCCGGTCCCACCGACATTCCCATTTCCACCAGCAGTCCCATTTCCACCACCTAATCCGCCGTCCGATGTACTGGCGGAATTGCCGGCAAACTGGCCACCCGTGCCACTCCCGAATTCCGTGCCGCCGGCCGAACCGGTGCCGCCCGCTGCCCAACTCGGACCACCATTCGACGCATAGCGATCGCCCAATACCGGATCACCGCCACTCGGCGACGTTCCCCCCAAGGCCGCCCGTCGTTCCGCAAGTCGTTCTCCCGGCGTGCGATACGTCGACTTGCGAACTTTACCGTGATAGGCCACCACTCCACCGTTGCCACTAGTCGTATAGCGGCTCGTGCCAATGGGACCCACATCACTTTCCGAGTAATGTCGCGGCGCGGCTTCCGCAAGCCGGATCTGCTGTAGGCGGGCCGCATCGAGGGCCTCCTGCATGGCCAATGCCCGCTGTGGATTGGGTTGCCCGTAGTCGATCTTCCAGTCGTCATCTATCAATTCGTAGCCGAAATCCGGACCCCAGGATTTCATCGCGTGCCGAACGCAGTTATAACTCATCGTTCCGTCGGGCCGCACCAGCAAGAGCGGGTATGGCTCGATCCGGCTGATATCGTTGTCGGTCACTGCTTTGCCCATCTCTACGAGCATGTGCTCTCGCGCCGCTCGCAGGGCCGCCGCCAAGGGATTGCCCGGCCCCATGGAGCCTTCGAAGTCGGCTTCGGTTAACACGATCCCTTCGGGCTGAATCACCACGGTGTCGCCACGGCATTCGACGCAGATTGGAATACGCGTCGTACCGTCGTAACCTTCAGTCGGGACGACGGGCCGGAAGACACGGCTTTGCGATTTTGCTTGCCGCTTGCTTTCTTCGATATCGGCTTTCACTTGCTTGATATTAGCTTCGATCTCGGCCAATTCGGCTTCGAGTTGCTTTCGCTTGACACCATCGGCCTGCATCTGCTCCATTTGCTGCCGTGTCGATTCAAGCTGCTTGAGTTTTTCCCGTAACTGGCGTTCGTGGTCTTCCACCAGCCCCAGCTTGAGCCGCACTTCGGCAAGATGTTTTTTGGTTTCTTCGCGAGATTTATTTAACAGATCGATTTGTTCCCGTACGTCCTCGCGCGACCCGCTAACCGCGACGCTTTCCTCTTCGATCTTGCGACGCGCTTCCTCGGCCGCCTGCAACCGTGCCTGATGCGTGAAAATCACCAACAAAAGAATCAGCACACCCATCGTGCAAATCAACACCGCCAAGAACGGAAACAGCGACACGCTAACCGTGTCCCGCCGCCGCTTCGACTTTGAAGATGTGTGATATTTCATGTGGTTCTACGGTTTGAAGTATCCAGTTTTCAGTTGTCAGACTTCAGGTGTGAGGTATAAGGTCAAGGCTTATGGTGTTTTGGCATTCCCGCCATACTAACCCGAAGCGCAAGCGAAGGGAGATCAAAGTTAAGCGTTTCTTTCCCTTCGCTTCCGCTTCGGGTTGGTATGTGATTCACAATACAAATTATCAGCGCCAATTCCTCATACATCACACCCAACACCTCATATCTGAAGCCTGATAACTGAAAACTGACAACTGAAAACTTCCCTCCGCAATCAAGCCGCCTGCGGATCCTGCCGTTCTGGCTCGAGTTGCACACTCACCCCGCCCACGTCGTTACCCAGCCGCGCGTTGAGCAGATGTATGGCGGCCGCCAGGCTCATCACTGTTTGTTCGAAGTTCTTCGAGCCGGCCAGCGCCGCCAAGTTGCGGTTGAGTGTTTCTTCCAATCGAGCCACCTGCCCGGTGGCTTCAACCGTGCGGTACAGGATTTGCACCTGTTCCTTGACTGACGACTGCAAAGCGTTGGTTGCTTTGGCGCCTTCGCTCAACGATTCTTGAACCAGTGCCCAGCTTTCCCGGTTGCGTTCGGTGTGGGCTTGTTCAGCCTCGACCAGGGTTCGAGCGTGTTCTCGCAGACTCTCTTTCAACGCGCCGCTCAGCGCCGTTTGCACTTCCTCGCCGGCCGATGTGGCAATACGTTTCCAGCTTTCTTGCGATTCGTGGATGCTGCTCTGCCAAAGATCTACTTGACGCTGCAACAGTTGCTCGCTGCTATCGATTACCGCCGCCGCCATGCTACGCACAGCGCCTAATTGCCCTTCGACATGCCTGGAAGAAACCTGAAAACGGCCCAGTAATTCGTCGTCGACCTGCCGGTCAATCCGCCCCAGCAGGTTGTTCTCGGCCTGTCCTACCAGGTATTTCGTGAACATCAAGACGATAGACAGTGAAAGCGCTTGCGTCGTGGTTGCAAAGGCTATTCTCAAGGCCATTACCACCTGGTCGATCGATTCTTCCAAAGCGGACGGATTGAGATTCCCGATAGCCAACGTGATTCCAATTACCGTACCCAAAAATCCCAATACGGGTATAGCCCAAATGATAACCCGAAACAAAGCGTAGCTCTCATAAACTCGATCGGCGTCGCGGTCAGCCAAATACTTCAGCTCATCTTCCAGGCCCTCGGCCGAGTTTCGCCGCATAATCCTGTCCAAGGCTTCGCGAAACCGTCGCATCATAATGTCATTCTCGCGGCCCGAACCGGCTTCCCGCAGACGGGCCAGCAGCGACGGACAATCCGAAACCGGTTGCCCTCCAGCCGGAACCGGGCCGAATATCCGCTCGTAACCACCCAGGCCGGCTGATTGCCGCAATGTGCCAAACGCCGTAATCAACAGGGCAGCCATGCCTACGAAAAACATGACCGTGGTCACATACTCAACGGGATGCCCGGCAAAATAGTCGCGGACATAACCGTTGTTGATCACGTCAAAGTAGATCAGACAGTAAAACACGGCCGACGCCAGCGAGCCCCAAAGTATGGGCGAACTAAACAGCGAACCGAAAAAATCGATAACACTGTCCTCTATTGACATGTCCGGTCCCGCCGTTGCCGGAC
>JAFGTN010000875.1 GCA_016934075.1 Pirellulales bacterium | reverse complement strand
TGGACTTTTGCAAAATTGCGAGTCAAGGGCACATGTAAAAGTAAGCTTTGCGAAGCGAAGGTTTCTTTTACATTGTCTTGACTGATACTAATTCATCGACAGGTAACAAGTTAACATCTCTGCGGCGTTTAGATATAATTTGCCGGCTGAGCCGCCAATTTATATCTAAGTGCCCTTGACTCGCAATTTTGCAAAAGTCCATGTAGAAAATATAATACGCTCGTGTCCGGAAAACCGGACACCGAGCAAAAGAGGGAGCAGCAGAAAACGACATGCGATTCAATAAAGACGCAAAAGACCCGAGAGCCACTGGAAGTTCGAGAACTCGCGCCACCTTGCTACGTCGCATCCGCGACGGTTCCGACCCGGTCGCCTGGGAGGAGTTCTTTGCTCGCTACTGGCGGCTTGTTTTTTTCTTTGCCCGCCGCCGCGGCTGTTCCGAACATACGGCCGAAGAAGTCGTCCAGGACGTGATGGCAACCGTTTTCCATAATCGCGACGTGTTTCGCTACGATCCGGCACAAGGACGATTCCGCGATTGGCTGGCCACGGTAGTACGCAACCAGGTGGCCATGTACCGCCGCGCGCCGGCTCAACGCATCCGCGCGCATGGCAGCGATGGTTTTAATAAAGAGCAAATTCCCCAAAACGACACGGACACGACGCCCGACGAACTTTGGGAAACGGCTTTTGAAGAAACGCTTCTGGCGGCTCTTTTGGATGTCGTCCGCCGCCAGGTAGAACCGCGTACTTATCAAGCCTTCGAACTCACGGCCTTGGGCGAATTGTCCGGCGCCGAGGTTTCGGCCGTGACCGGACTATCACGAAATGCCGTCTACCAAGCACGTCGCGCCGTGATCAAACGGCTCAAAGACTTGGGCTCAACATACCGAGACGACGGCCGCCTGGACAGCTCTGTAAAAAGGGCACTGGAACTACAACCCTCCCCGCAAGTGCAACGCTCGATCGCCAGCCGAGTAACCGCTACCATGGAGTCGAAAGGGTATTGCTGGGGAGACGGACAGAGCAATAATGTCGAATGTCGAAATCAGAATGACGAAAGAATTAGGAATGCCCAATGACCAATGCTTAATGTTCAAAGACCATAGCTCATGACCGATGCCACTCCCAACGTGCCCGACTTTATGTTGATCCGTCCTATCGGTGAGGGCGGCTTTGGTCGGGTTTGGCTGGCGGTTAATGAGACCACCGGCCGGCTGCGGGCGATTAAGCTGATCCCGCTGGCTCACAACGGCCACAGAGATGCGGCCGGACGCGAAATTGCATCACTTACTCGTTTGGAAAAAAACACACCCATCGAGCATACCAACCTGCTGAAAATCGATCACGTGGGTCGCACGGAAGAGTATCTGTTCTATGTGATGGACCCGGCCGACGACTCCGACGGCTCGAAGGCCGAAAACGATCCGGGCTATCGCCCAGCAACACTACAACACAAGCTCGAACAAGGACACTTGATGTCCGAGGAATGCTTCGCCAACACACGGGCAATCCTTTCCGGATTGGCGGCCCTCCACAAACAAGACATGGTCCACCGCGACGTCAAACCGGCCAACTGTCTGTTTGTAGACGGCACGCTCAAACTGGCCGATTTCGGACTGCTCACGGTCGCCGATGCATACACGTCGCGCGTGGGCACCGAGGCCTACATGCCGCCCGACGGACGTATGGACACTCGGGCAGATGTCTATGCCGCGGGGCTGGTAATTTACGAGATGCTCACCGGTCGCCCGGCCGACAACTTCCCGCAACTGGGCGAGCGTGCACGCGATATTACCGACTGCCCCATCCTGCAAAGGCTCAACCATCTCGCCTTGCTGGCATGCCGTCGCGATCCCGAAGATCGCTACGCCGACGCTCAGGAAATGCTGGCCGCGTTGGAAGTTCCAGATACGGAAAAAGTCTCGCCGCCGCGAGATCGCGTCGCTGCACGAAGTCGGATTGCCGCCGGACTCGGCTTGCTAACTATTATTGTTTTTGCGACGATGTCATTTTTTGCATCCCAGCAGTGGACGCCTACACCGAAGACTGTCGAGGTTCGCTTCACTTCAACGCCCGAACATTCGTTGATCCTGATAGACGGCGAATTGCTATTGGCCCCGGATGGAAGTCCTCAGACCACACCCTGTACGGTCGATAACATTTCACCCGAACCCCATCAAGTCATTTTTCGAACGTTTGGCCGCCCGGACTATGATGCCGGCGTTCTCGACTTTGCAGAAGTTCAAGAAGTGCGCGCCCTCTGGGACTGAACCGGCGGTGAAACCGGCAACGTTCACAACCGCCGTTATAACCCGGCTGACGATTCTAGTTCGGGGTAGGGCGGTATTCATCCTGATTCTACTTGCCTATTTCAACTCCCTCATACTATGATATAGAGACAGCAAACGATCCCTCAATCCAATCACCCATGAAAATCCTTCACATCATCACTCGGCTGATGCTCGGCGGGGCACAGGAAAACACGCTTCTGTGCTGCGAAGATCTCATGCGCC
>JAFGTN010000874.1 GCA_016934075.1 Pirellulales bacterium | reverse complement strand
TCGCTGATCGAGCCGCTGGCTATCGTGATCGGGGCGTTGCTCGCTCTGGTGGGAGTGATCGGAGCACTTTGGATCACGGGAACATCGCTCAACATCGTCTCCTTCCTGGGTGCGATCATCGGCGTGGGAATTGTTGCGAAGAACGGAATCCTCATGCTCGACTTCGTCGATCACCTGAGATCGCGCGGGCTGACTCTCTTCGAGTCATTAGTCCAGTCGGGTCGCCGCCGGTTGCGGCCCGTGCTTATGACCTCCCTCACCACGTTTCTTGGCTTATTGCCGTTGGCCTACGGTGTGGGTGCCGGTGCCGACATGCTCAGGCCCTTGGCCATCGGCGTTATCGGAGCGTTGGTCATATCGCTGGCGCTTTCGCTGATTGCAACGCCGCTATGCTACTTGTTGATGTATCGACTCGTTCATCTGGGCCGAACGGACGAGACACCCTCTCCTACAATCGTTGAAACCAGCGGAGAAGACACATGAGACGCATTCCACTCGTTGTAGTTTCTCTTATCACGGCTATGGCGGCTGGCGCAACAATCACGATTGGGTGCCGACGGGACACGGCCGACGAAACTGCTGCTGCGCCGCTTGTGCCCGTCAAGGTGTGCCGCGCGAAAGTGCTTACACTGCATCCCACTCTCGACTTAACGGGCGTCATCGTGGCAATTCCGGAGCGCTCGGCCACGATCTCGCCGCAAATCGGCGGCTGGATCAAGGACGTGCTGGTTACCGAGAGTGACACGGTAAAGGCCGGCCAGGAATTGATCCGCATGGATCCACGCATCGCCCAAATCAATCTGGAAAAGGTCCGCGCGTCACTCTTGGAAAACGAAGCCACGCTCGCCCGCTTGCGAAATGGATACCTACCGAAAGAGATCGACATGGCTCGGGCTGAAATGGCCCAGGCCAAGGCCAATGTGGGCGCACTGCGTGGGCAATTCGATGCGGCCAAGTCGCTGCACGAAAAGCACGAAATGTCCAGTGTGCAGTACGGAAAGCTGGCGTCCGAACTGCAAGCCGCCGAGGCCGCCTTCGCTGCGGCCGAGGCGAAGTGGAAGCTCATGGCGTCGGGCACGCGCTCGGAGGATATCGCCAAAGCCGAGGCACAAGTGGCCGGCGCAAAGGCCGATGTCAACAGCGCGGAACTCACCCTCCAGTTTTGCACGATCAGCAGCCCGATTGCCGGCCGAATTACCCGATTGTCTGCCCAGCAAGGCATGTCCGCCCAACCCGCCGTGGTTCTGGCCACGGTGACTGATTTGTCGGACGTTTTTGCCAGAGTCAGAATTCCTAACGTATATCAAACGCAGGTTCTGAAACAGGCCGACGCTCTCGTGTCCGTCGGCACTCTGCCCGGAAAGGAGTTTCCCGGCAAGTTTGCCCGCACAAGCGGCCAAGCGGATGTGAATACGGGAGCTGTCGACGCGCTGATCCTGGTGCCGAATCAAGAGAATATGTTACAACCGGGGCTGACTTGCAATGTTCGCCTCTCGCTTCGCGAAATCAAGGACGCCCTGGTAGTGCCGGTTACTGCCATCGCCGATCGTGACGGAGCACACGTGCTCACGTTGGTTCGAGACGGTAAAGCCTATGAAATCGAAGTCCAACTCGGTCAGAAGGCCGGTGATCTCGTACAGATAACCGAAGGTGTGAAGGCTGGAGACCTCGTCGTGACCGAGGGCGGCTATGGTTTGCCCGATGGCTGTCCTGTGAAGATAGAACAAGAGCCCCCTGGACATGAAGAATGCCCGCAACGAACTCGATAAATGAATCATAAAATGGACATTGTCGAAACCGCAAAATGCCAAACCTGACAACAGAAAAGGTACATTTTCTGCCCGAAGAAACAGCTCCAGCGGCCAAAATTTTCCCTCGGCTCAGCTTGGGCGCTACCACGTACAAACGAGGATGTACCCGGCCAGAAAATCGAGTACCCGATGGCATTTGTGATTCTCGGTGGAATTGTGACTTCCACTATAGTCAACCTGTTCGTCCTGCCAGCGGCGTATTTGTTCCAGGCGGTGGCTTGCGACGATTCGCAAGAAGAAAAATGAGTGAAATCAGCCGCTGATTGTCCAGTCCGTCTTCAGCGAGCAGAACCCGCCAATAATCTCTTGTCTTGATTTATACGGCGACGAACTATGGTCACACTGGACTTTTGCAAAATTGCGAGTCAAGGGCACATGTAAAAGAAAGCTTTGCGAAGCGAAGCTTTCTTTTACATTGTCTTGATTGACACTAATTCATTGATAGATAACAAGTGAACATCTCTGCAGCGTTTCGATATAATTTATCGGCTGCGCCGCCAATTTATATCGAAGTGCCCCTGACTCGTAATTTTGCAAAAGTCCAGTTATCAGTTCGGCACAGTCGTTGCCCGAACCGTCGACGTTCGCCATCTTGCTCCCTAATCCTGGGGACTATGGGGTGAAAACATGCTGAATGATACGGTGACGTTGTGCAATATCTGTGATTCCGCGGGGTATTGCTTGCAATCTTTACGCCAGTTGGTATATATATGGTTATATTAGTATGGTTCATGGACAATCCGGAATAGTATCTACATTCTTTTCAAAAGTGCGGCTTGCACGTTGATTTTAAAAGGAGAGTGGAAATGTCTTCCTATCGAATGTCGTTAGTGTTTGCTGTGATTATTGTTATTGCAGTGCCAAGTGTTTATGCCGATCCGTGGATGGTGGACTCGTTTTTTGATATTACTTATGATACGAGTATCGGTCCGCCATACCCGGCGACTACGTCGGTTGAAGTGGAGATCGCCAATCCGGATGGTCCTGTCGGGCCGCTTTTGCCGGCGGGAAGACAGCTTTTGAGGCTTGAGAATACTGTCCCGGAGTTGGCCTTGGAACTGAAGGGGTACACAGAAGGTGGCATGTTTGCGGTCGACTCGTTCTTCGATATCACTTATAAAACTCCCGGGATCGATTTTCCGGCCGAGAGTTTCTTCGATGTCTTCTTCGATACCGAGTTGCCCGACGGCACTAAGGCAAATGTAATAGGTCAACCCGACGTGTCATTCGCTGTCGACAGTTTCTTCGATATCACGTACCAGATCGAGTTCGAGCACGGCCCCGAAACGCTCAGTTTGAATGGAGAACTGGCGCCCGGGCTGGACTTTGTCAATGTGTCAGTTGGCGACGAGATCCCGCCGGACAGTTTCTTCGACGTCTTTTTCGAGATCGAGATAGACGAGACGGAGTCGCCGCTGGATGTGCTACAGCCTATCATGCAGTTTACCATGCACGGAACGTTATTCGAGGATTACATACCCGGCGACGCCAACCGTGACGGATCAGTAGACGTATCCGATCTGGGCATTCTGGCTGCAAATTACAATATAGGAGGTGGTCTCGGGTGGAGTAATGCCGACTTCACGGCGGACGGCCACGTGGATGTCAGCGATTTAGGCGTCCTGGCTTTGCATTATGGTGAAGGCCCAACCGCCCAGGTCCCCGAGCCGTCAACGTTTGTCGGCTTACTGGGCTTGTGCCTTGCGGGATTATTCGCCTTGCCGCGCCGCAAGCGATGAATGTTGCCGTCTGCCATCGGGCCAAGAGAATCCGCAAAATGTTATTTACGGTAATAAAAATCCAGAATCGCTCTGCGAGTCAATAAAAAGCCCTGTCCTAAACCGTTGCCAGGACAGGGCTTTCGTCAATTGGGGAACTAGGATTTGAACCTAGACTAAGTGATTCAGAGTCACTCGTGCTGCCGTTACACTATTCCCCAGCAGTTTCTTTGCTCACCCGCACGGGTGGAAAGAACCTTTCGAGGGGCTTTTCAGTGTGGGTGAACATAAATGTATAGTAGGTGGTTTGTTTCGCGTCAAGTGGATTGGCACACATGTTGTTGGTAGGGGCTGATTGACCAGTCTGGTTGCGGGGGGGTAGAATTGGTCCTTTGGAAGTTAAACGTAATGAGTATTCCATGGCCATCTTGCGGACACTAAAGGGTTTAAATCCCGGACAGGTTTTTCCGATCGAAGGTCGGTCGGTGGTATTGGGGCGGAATCCCGACTGCGATATCGTTCTGGATCTGGGGGCCGTCAGCCGGCACCATGCCCGTATTGACAATATCGAAGGGCAATACTACGTCGTGGATCGGGGCAGTCGCAATGGCACTTTTCTCAACGGCGAACCTGTAACGGGTAGTGAGCTTCTGCAGGAAAACGACCAGTTGCGTATTTGTGATCTGGTATTTGTATTTCATCAGGGGCCCGGCATATCCACGGCCGGTGATCCAATGGAGACGGTCGAAGCGGAGGCGATGTTGCCGGGTTCCGTGATGATGGTCGATGACGACCCCCGCAAGACCGGTGGCTCCACGGTAATGTCGTCATTCGACGTTTCTGTCGGCTCGACCGGCTTGCGACTGGCGTTACAGCCCGAGGCCAAGCTCAAGGCCCTGGTCGAGATCGGCCAGCATTTGGGCAAGGCGGTGGGCTCCGAGGAGGTCCTGCCGAAACTATTGGATAGCCTCTTCGCGATTTTCCCACAGGCGGATCGTGGATTGATTGTGCTGAAGGACATAGAAACGGGCAACTTGATTCCCGCGGCCTTGAAGCATCGCCGCGACGATCAGACCGAAACGATCCGCATCAGCCGTACGATTATCAATGAAGTGATTTCGGCGGGCGAGGCCATTCTTTCCGCCGACGCGGCCTCCGATTCACGTTTCGAGATGGCCGAAAGCATTGTCGACTTCAATATCAGATCGATGATGTGTGCTCCGCTGATCGGCGTGGATGGCGATTCGCTGGGCGTGATACAGATCGACACTCTCGATCGGAGGCAGCAGTTCGACCGCGATGATTTGGATGTTTTGGCCAGCGTCGCCAACCAGGTCGCCTACGCGGTCGAGAACGCCCAACTGCACGAAGTCGCCTTGCGTGAAAAAGCACTGGAACAGGAACTGTCGGTGGCGCACGAAGTGCAGCAGGGATTTCTGCCGGCCTCGCGGCCGCAGGTCGAGCAGTACGGATTTTTCGACTTCTATGAACCGGCCAACCAATTGGGCGGCGATTATTTCGACTATGTACGTCTGCCGGACGGGCGACTGGCGATTGTTCTGGCCGACGTGTCGGGCAAGGGGATTTCTGCCGCGCTGCTGGTTGCCAAGCTCTCGGCCGAAATCCGCTACCTCCTGGTTTCCGAGAAAACTCCGGCCGAAGTCATCGCCAAACTCAACACGATATTTTGCGGCAGCCGCTGGGAAGACCGTTTCGTGACCATGGTACTGGCTGTGCTGGACCCCGCGCGGCACGAGGTTACTCTGGTCAACGCCGGACAC
>JAFGTN010000873.1 GCA_016934075.1 Pirellulales bacterium | reverse complement strand
GTGCAGGAGGCCTTCGGACGGTTGCAAACGACCGAGCCGCCGCCCGAGAACCTGCGAGCATGGCTGTATCGAGTGGCGCGTAATTGTGCCTTGGATCTGCTTCGCCGCCGAGCGCGAATCGAACCGTTGGAAAATCCCCAGTGGCTGGCCGCCGACACTCGATCGGCCGACCCGGCTTCACTGGCCCAACAGAACGAGGAATATGCCATGTTGATGACGGAAATGAACGCCCTGCCCGCGAGGCAACGCGAAGCCGTGCGGCTGAAGTTCCAAGAGGGACTGAGCTACGCGGAAATCGCCGAGATCACCGGCGAGACAAAAGCAAACGTGGGATGGTTGCTGCACTCGGCCATTAAATCGTTGCGAGAGAAACTGAACTAATTACTCACAGATAAACAAATAGGTTTAACAGAAGGGAACGAAGGTAACAAAGATGGTATTTAGGAGATTTTGATTGGGGGATTTATTTTGTCGTCTTATCGGCCTTGCGAATAACCCAACAATCACAATCTTCGTTTTCTTTGTTTCCTTCTGTATTCATAAGGAACATATCATGTCTAACGATAAAAATGATCCGCGACTGACTGCTTTCGCTCTGGGTGAGCTTTCGCCGGAAGAAGCCATCGAGTTTGAAATGGCTCTTAAGCAAGACCCGGCCCTGCAGGCCGAAGTCGACGCCATCCGCGACGTGGCCGAAAAACTCAGAACCTCACTGGCCGAAGAACCGCTGCCGAAGGCGGACTCGGTGCAGCCGACCGTTCCGTTAAAGAACAAAAAAAGATTTCGGAATCGAGTCGCTTTTTACATTACCGGTGTCGCGGTCTTACTGCTTGCGGCCTTTTTCATTTCTTTAGAAGGATCTGTTGGGAGGATGGTCAGTTTTGTGGAATCGAGAGTATTGGCGCCTTGGCATTTACAACAAGACTCAGAAGTTGATGGCCAGTTGTCGTCAAACAGTGATGACTCTGACCACGCATCGAAACAATATGATTTCATCAAACAACTTCAGGAGGTCGAAGAATCTTCTATTCCAAGCCATAATCTAGTAGCTAACCAGCCTGGCTCAATTCGCCACTCCAGCACACGGCAGGAAAACATTATTCCACTCCCGATGTCTCCCGACCACAATTCTATCGCCGCGCCTGCGGACAAGATACCGGCCGGTAACAAGATGATAAAGACATCGGCAAAGTTGCACCCAACCAAACCGGCTTCTGGCAAGCAGGGACTGCGAATGATGGTTAAGCCTCGCGTTGTCATCGAAGAAGAAGAGCAAAAGTCGAATACCGAAACACCTGGAGGTAGCTCCTCAACCGGTATACGCGGTCCGGGCATGGGCATGGGCGGTCCAGGCATGGGCATGGGCGGTCCAGGCATGGGCATGGGAATGGAAGGCGGCATGGGAATGGAAGGTGGCATGAGCATTCGTCGTAAGCTCAAAAGTAGAGGAGGCGGCATGGGTATGGGCGGTCAAGGCATGATGGGGCCGGGCATGGGCATGGAAGGTGGCATGGGGATGGGTGGTCCGGGCATGGGTATGATGGGGCCTGGTATGGGAATGGGCATGGAAGGCGGAATGGGCATGGGAATGGAAGGAGAATCAATGGGCTCCAGCGATGATGATCCCTTCGCACTGCCGACGACCCGGGAACGGAAGATCAACAGTTTAGCACGTGAAATTGCAAAAAAACGATCCGACCTGAGAAACCTGGCCGAAAAACTTAACGCCGGGAACAGCGAGGCTGCGAGAATCCAAGTAGCCGCCAACATCCAAGAGCTTAGCAAACTTCGTTCAGCCATGCTCCACACGCAAAAGGACTTGGCGGAAGCAGAAGAAGCTTCGAAAGCGGGGGATGTAGAAGTGGCTGCAAAAGTAAAAAATCTCACCGAGCAGCAAAAACATTTGTCGGCTCAGCTCAAAGCACAAAAAGAAAAGGTAAGTGAGATCGGCCAGTCGTCCGTCGACTTCGATATGTTGGTTAAAGAACTCGAGACCCTGGAACGAGCCCTTCTCGATTGCTACCGCACAGGCCCGCACAACACGGAATCCTACGACAAAATCACTGAAAACGAGTTCAAGCGGGTGGCCGACCATCCTTTGAGCACTTTTTCCATTGATGTCGACACGGCCAGTTACAGCATGGTGCGGAAGATGCTTACGCAAGGTCGCATGCCCGTGCCGGGGGCAGTACGGTTGGAGGAACTGATCAACTATTTCGATTACAGCTACCAACCGCCCAGCGATGGCAAGCCGTTTGCCACGCATGTCGACGCAGCCAGGTGCCCTTGGAATAGTAAGCACAACCTCGTTCGCATCGGACTCAAGGGCCGCGTGATCGAAAAGAAAGAGCGGCAGCCGGCCAACCTGGTGTTTCTGTTGGACGTTTCCGGCTCGATGAGACCCGCGAACAAACTGCCGCTTTTGAAAGACGCCATGAAAATGCTGGTCGAGAATCTTAATGAAAAGGACCGCGTAGCCATTGTCGTCTATGCCGGAGCCTCGGGCCTGGTGTTGCCGTCGACCAAGTGCGGCGACAAGCAGAAAATTCTCGAATCGCTCGACCGGCTGCAATCGGGCGGCTCGACTAACGGCGGGGCCGGGATACAGTTGGCGTATGCCACGGCGGCGGCCAACTATATCGAGAAGGGCGTAAATCGCGTGATACTCTGCACCGACGGCGATTTCAATGTCGGTACGACCAACCAGTCTGAACTGGTCGACACGATTGAGAAGAAGGCCAAAGAAGGCGTCTTCCTTACCGTGCTGGGCTTCGGCATGGGCAACTACAAGGACTCGACGCTGGAAAAACTGGCCGACAAGGGCAACGGAAACTACGGCTATGTCGACACCATCAACGAAGCCAAAAAACTGCTGGTCGAAGGACTCTCCGGTACACTGGTAACCATCGCCAAGGACGTGAAGATCCAGGTCGAGTTCAACCCGCACCACGTCAAGGCCTATCGCTTGTTGGGCTACGAAAACCGCATGTTGCGGAAAGAAGATTTCAACGACGACACCAAGGACGCCGGCGAGATCGGCGCCGGGCATACGGTCACCGCGCTTTACGAAATCATCCCCGCCGACTCGGCCGAGAAGATAGCAAAGCCGGCGGTCGACAAGCTCAAGTACCAGAAACCGGTGGAAAAAACCGATGCCGCCCGTAGCAAAGAGATGCTCACCGTAAAACTCCGCTACAAAGAGCCCGACGGGCAGAAATCGAAACTGCTCGAGTTCCCGGTCAAAAACAAGATCGTCGAATTCGACGCCGCCAACGTGGATTTGAAATTCGCTTCCTCCGTAGCCTCCTTCGGCATGATCCTCCGCGGCTCGCAGTTCAAAGGCGACACCGACTACGACAAGGTCATCCGCTGGGCAAAAAGCTCCTTGGGCGAAGACGACTTCAAATATCGCGAAGAGTTCCTGAAGCTGGTCCGCACGGCAAAAAGCCTTAGCAACAAATAGCTCCGGCCTTGTGGCACGCTCATCTCGGCGTGGAATATTTTGATATTTGTCCACGAACTGTTGGTTCGCCCATCGTCGGAAGGACAATCGCAACTTACCTAAAGCCCCAGGCAATCAGAGGGACGCCTCTCACTGCAAGCAGTAGTTATGCCTTGCAGTGGAGGCCCCGCTGAAAACTAGATGCGGTTTCATCACAAACTGTGCCAAAAGCGATAACGTTGCAAAAGTAGTCCGTGTCAGGAGCGAAAATCACTTTTACGCCGCATCGTACTTGCGAGATTCGCTGATCATATTCGTCCTTGGGATCGGTAACTCAACAACACTATCCCACTGGTCGGGAATGAAGGGATCTCCCCACCACATGCCGTTGTAAGCCTGCATGGAACGAATCTTTTGGTTCCATGCGGTCGCCTGTCCGACAACATCTTCGGAAGCGATTCCGGCGATGTCGGTAAGATCGGATCGCAACTGTTCGATTGCGGGGCTGGCGCCCACGAAAGCAATTTCATAGCTGAGCCTGATTACCGTCATCGGTATACACAACAGAACAAATGCAATTGCAATTGCCACAATGTTTCGGATGTAATTTTTCATAACATCTCCTCCATCTTTGCCGACTCTCGTATGTCAGATCGTTCACTGTGCCGCAAGTGGATCGCCTTTCTTGAATTCAATTGACGCGATGTCTTCGTACTGAATGAGGATAACACCCCAATCATATTTATCGGCACAGTCGTAGTGGACCAGCGTTTTACCATCATAGCTATTTTCGAGCTCCTCCTGGATGCGAAGGTTTGAGATTCTTATGAACCTTCTATCGTACTCATCTAGTTCGATTTGTTCCGCAATCGACGCGTCGATTGTTCCAATCAAATACTCGGTTTCTTCTTCTGTGTTGTATACCGTTATGCCTACCCATACCTCTGTTTCTGCTTGCTCGGTCTGTTTCTTTTCTTTAGAAGTATCTTTTTTCTTTGCGGTCGTATCTTTTTTCTCTACTGCGGGCTTGTTTTGCTCCTTAACCGGATCGTTTTTCGCCCAAAGATAGCCGGCGACGAACAAACAGGCGATTCCTACAATAAGTGCTCTCGAAACGAACTTG
Organism: Pirellulales bacterium; assembly: GCA_016934075.1. Lineage (GTDB taxonomy): Bacteria > Planctomycetota > Planctomycetia > Pirellulales > Thermoguttaceae > JAFGTN01. The sequence goes on along the minus strand of JAFGTN010000873.1, from coordinate 14,139 downwards.
GACATGTGACTACTCCTCACTTCTTAGTACTGGTGTTAGTTGTTAAACCTCAAATCCATTTTCATACAATCCTTTCACGGGCTGAGCCCGTAATCTAAAAAGATTGCAAAATTGCACGCAACGCGTGCAGAATTCGCAACATCATTCTCTAATATATGTTAACCACTCGCTGTGTCAGGACTCGTTGGGATGCCGAGCCAGCGACTGGATTGAGGTAAAGTTTCGCCTTTCATAAGGAGTGAAAGCGGGCCGATTGTTGCCCCCGCCTCCATCTCGGTGTCGTAAAGAACCACAGACATGTTGCCAACCGAACATTCATCGCCAATCCGCAGATATGATGATTTCATAATACGATCTTCGAATAGATGGTTTTGCACTACGACGCCCAAATTGAGCGCGGCATAGTCGCCGATATCCACCAGGTCGAACTCGGAGAACAAAGCCGTTTCGAGGAACACGTGCTTGCCGACCTTGCAACCCATTAGCCGCAAATACCAACTAAGGAAAGGGGTTCCCATAAGCGGAGCGAGGGCGGGTGCCGCCACCGTCTCGTAGGCGCCGTTGATAACTTCATTCCACCATACATATGTTGACCATAGCGGCTTGATGACTGGCTTGAATGGAGCCATTATCATTCTCTTCAGCACAACCACGCACAATGAAACACCCACGGCTAAGGCAAACGCGACAGGTGGAGTGAAAACCATCGCTACCCACAAGGGTAGATAAGCATATGAGATTGACAAAAAGGATGCAAAAGCGATGAATCCGGCGGCGAGGATATAGTAGGGTATCAGGATTCGCAAGGCATCGATTATAAATCGCAGAATATATAGCCTTACCGTGGGGCGATAGGTCTCGTATTCCTTGAAACCTTCCACTTTGACGCGATGTGGCAAACGGAATGACGGCGACCCTAGCCATTCGGTTCCGTCCGGAGTTCGTTTACCGTCGGCCGGTGGCGAGGAGATTACGCCCAGAAGGCAATTATCTCCCAGTTCTTTTCCGATGGGCAGCACCGCGTTATTGCCGACAAAGCTACGCTTCCCGATACGGTTTGTGGCAAGTTCGACGTGTCCGCGGAAAAAGTGTCTGCCGCCGATCATGGAACCGTCGGCAAAGAAACTCTCATCCTCGATGACAATCAAGTCGGGTGTTACCTGCGTGACGGTGGAGATTTCCGCTCGCAGGCCGATTTTCGCGCCCATCAGACGTAACCAAGTGGGCAGGTAAATGGTCGAATAAAGCGGGTGCAGCAAACCCCGGCTGATTCCCATCATCGCATCGACCATCCATTTCCGCAGGAAGAGCAGGCTTTCTGTCTTGTATACGCCCGGCTTGATGCGGCCCAATATCAGCGCCTTCAATGCGGCTACCGAAAGACAAAACCAGACCAGTTGAACTGGAATCGCAATCAACAGCGATGACATGGCCCATAAAGTGCCACCCACCATCAACGGAAAGAGGACAATTATGATGGAAGGGATTGCCGTGACGAACATCACTATCCCCAACAGCCCGGCAAGGAGCAGATGAATCAATCCGAACAGGAAAGGATGTCTGCGCGAGGCTTGTTCATCCGAAATATCGGGCAGCGCCACCTCGGCCGCCTGGGCCGGTGAGCCCCGCCGCGCCTGCCCCGCTTCCATCACCGCGCCGTCGGGCAGCAGCGAGAGATCGTCAAGTTTAGAGTCGTCGCCCATGCGGGTGTTGAGGCCTAAATTGCTGTGGATGCCGACAAAGCAACGGCTGCCGATTTCGATCGTGCCCAGAATCAACATACCGTCTTCGATGCGGTACCCCGTAAGCTGAGTTTCGGCGCAGATGCTGGTGTCATCACCAATAGTAATCAAGTCGAAGACCGAGCAGGTCGCGGTATCAATAATACAATTACGACCGACCTTTGCCCCCATCAGCCGATAATAAAGGATCATCACCGGTGTACCCGACAGAATCCCTATGCCGCTGAGCGTTTGAATACGTGAGGCCAACCACCAGCGGAAATAATACCAACCCCAGAGCGGATATCTGCCCGCCTTGTATCTGCCTATAATCACCCATTTCAGTAAGATGCTAGTGATAAGAAGAGCGGGGAAACCGCCCAAGGTTATCGCTGCGAAGATGAAGATTGCCGGTTCAATCGCCAAGGTGCCGCTTATTGTCGAAAACACAATTCCCGACAATATAACCAGTGGCAACGCGGCGAAACCGTAAAAAAGAAAAAGCGAGAGGAACTGCAATCCCACGCAACTCCATCGGGTTACAAAGGAAAGGCTGTGAAAAACCTCCCGGCTGGTTTTTTTGGCACATGGATTATGTGTGGGAGCACTTTCCGTGGCCTGATTATCATCGATGGAATCAATCTTCTCGGCGAGTTTCCTGATCGTGGAGTGCCCGTAAATGTCGCGGATGGCGACCTCCAGAGCAAACTTGCTCCTCAATCGTGAAACCACTTGCGCGGCCAGCAGCGAATATCCCCCCAGATCGAGGAAGAAATCGTCTTCGACAGAGATCGGTGAGACTTTGAAAATTTCCTTCCACACGTCAGCTATGTCGCGTTCGAGATCGGTGGCGGGTTCGACGATCTTGCGGCATTTGCGCACCAGCGGAGTAATGGGGTCCGGGAGGCTCTTGCGGTCGATTTTTCCGCTTGTCAATGATGGTAGCTTGGAGATCGAATCTAGGTACGCCGGCACCATGTAGGCGGGCAATCGAGCTTGCAGCAGTTCGTAAACTTCGTCGCCTTCGAATGACGTATTGGGGTCATTTGGAACAACATATCCGGCCAGGTCCTGTGCGCCGTCGCGATCAACAACCTTTACCGCTGCCGCGCGAATCTCGGGGTGCTCAAGCAGTACAGCCTCGATTTCCGATAGTTCCACGCGAAAACCTCGGACCTTGACCTGGCTGTCGATCCGCCCCATGAACTCCAGATCGCCGTTATGATTTTCACGAACTAGATCACCGGTTCTGTAAAGTCGTGGCGATGTACCCGTGTTTTTGAACGTGTTCGCCACAAACTGTTTTGCCGTAAGCTCGGGCTGCTTGAGATATCCTCGTGCAATGCACACGCCGCCGATGAACAGTTCGCCATGCTCACCAGGCGCCACCGGGTGAAGTTGATCGTCGAGAACGTAAGTTTCATATTCGGGCAACGCCCGCCCGATGGTGACCGGTTTTCCGGGTTCGCACTCCGCGGCGGTTGTGTTTACGGTTGCTTCTGTGGGGCCGTATACATTCAACATGCGACGGTTTGGGGTTGCCCATTTTGCTACAAGTTCCGGCGGGCATGGTTCCGCGCTCACCACCAAAAGTCGCACAGTGGGCAGGTCCTCGTCGATCATGGAGAGGAATGTGGGGACCGTGGAAAGATATGTGACATTGTGTTTTGTTAAGAGGCGAGCAACCTCGCTCCCAAAGCGGACGACATCCCGGGTGCCGACCACTAGTGTAGCGCCGTTGGAATATGCCATCCAGATTTCTTCCACCGACCCGTCGAAGGCCAGCGAAAAGCCCTGATAGATGCGATCGGTATGGTTCATTTGACATACGTCGTTGAATGCCAAAACGAAAGAAACGGCGTTTCCGTGTTCGGTCATCACACCCTTCGGACGGCCCGTTGTTCCGGAGGTGTAGATTACATAGCAAAGGTCAAGGCTGGAAACGCCAGTCTCTTGGCGCGAGAGGCGGGCTGTGGATTGTTCGGCGATTTCGGCGGCATTGGAGTCGACCAAAACAATATTGCCATGGAAAGCTACTGCCGCATTTTCGAACAATGATTGTTCGCTCAGGAGTAGGACTGCTTCAGCGTCCGCCAAGATGTGGCGCACCCGGTCTTGGGGGTAATCCGGATCGAGCGGGATATATGCCACGCCCGCCTTGAGGCAGGCAAGCACGGCGATAATCGGTAGTTCCGATCTCTCGAAATACAAACCCACCAGCGCGCCAGGTCCCGCGCCATACGAACGGATATGTCGCGCCAACTGGTTAGCGCGCTGTTCCAGTTCCCGGTAAGTGAGACTTACATCACCGCAAATCAGCGCCAAATCAAGGGGGCGAATGTCAACCTGTGCTTCAAAGAGCTCGTGAAGGCACTCTGCTTTTCCGTTAACCGCTGTCACTATCGTACCTCGTCCACCAGAGCCTGCTGACACGTGCTCGGATAGCTGCAAGCAAATCCCTCGTAGTTTTTAAGTACTATTTCCTTATCATCAAAGGAAACGACCGGGTTGGGGATAATCGCTATCTTGCCGACACCTCCGGGACCATCGATCACGTAGTGCGGAACTGCCAGGCCCGAAGTATGACCGCGCAAGGCAGCCATGATATCCAAGCCATGTTGCACGGACGTGCGAAAATGGTCGGTTCCGGCAACCAGATCCGCTTGATAAATGTAGTAAGGCTTGACGCGAATGGCCAAAAGCTTCTGCATCAATCTCTTCATGGTTTCCATTCTGTCATTCACGCCCTTGAGCAACACAGTTTGGTTGCCCAGCGGAATGCCCGCATCGGCCAACATGCCGCAAGCACGTGTAGATTCCGGCGTGATTTCAGACGGATGATTGAAGTGCGTATTCAAAAAGAGCGGATGATACTTCTTCAGCGTATCGCATAGATTTTGCGTGATACGTTGCGGAAACGTGACCGGTACGCGTGATCCAATGCGAATAATCTCGACATGCTCAATCGCACGCAACTCTCTGAGGATGGCGTCTATCTTACCATCCGTGAGCATGAGTGGGTCGCCGCCGGAGACGATTACATCTCTGATTTCCGTATGCTCGCGGATGTATTCGAGGCCACGCTGGATCCCGTCCGGTGGAAGCGACTGAGGCTTGCTTACCTTGCGTTTGCGGGTGCAAAACCGGCAATAAACGGCACACACGTAGCTGACGTAGAACAGTACCCTGTCGGGATAGCGATGTGTAATATTGGGTATGGGACTATCATGCTCCTCACCCAAGGGATCTTCTAGGCCCGTACTATGGAGCTCTTCCCTGGCAGGGATAACCTGCCTCCAGATAGGATCCCCCTTTTCCTTAATCAGGCTCAAATAGTAATGGTTGATGCGTAACGGAAACGTATTATGAACCTGTTTTATTTCTTCGAGATCCACGTCTAGATGTTCCGCCAACTCTTCCGGAGTGGTAATCGTTGCCTTGCTAGACTGATAGACTTTCTTCTCTGTGCTACTCTCATAGCCTTTCATGACACCACCCTCCCTAACAAATACTGCAAATTCCCTCCATGGGTCACGACTAACTATCCAGCTCTTAATAACTTATGAGCATCTGATTCGATCTGTTGCGATTCGATATCATGTATCACCACTTCGGGTTTCAGAAGCGGTGTACACTCGGCAGCAAGCGACAGTTGATATAAACCGTCGTGCATACTGATCTCTTGCGTTGTAAGATAAATATCCTCCGTAAATTGAGCGCCGGTTTCGCTCCGCGCAATGCGCAACGGTTCCATGGCAATTTCGAAAGATGAAAAGTCGAGATCAATTCCCCGGCCGATCATCTTTGCATAGGCCTCTTTCACCGTCCAAAGCTTGATGAAATCGCGATCTCTTAATGTCGAGGGCCGGCTTTCGAGCCAATCGTGCTCAGCGGGCGAGAGGACCATATCGGCCGGGTTCTCGACCATGGTTTGATCCAAGGATTCGACATCAACACCAACATCAGATGTTGAAGAGACCGCCACGACTGCAACTTGTCCGGAATGAGATAGACTGAAATTCAGATGCGGGAGCCTGCACATTGTAGACATGACTGGCTTGCCATGCTTGTTCGACACATATTGCCAGCATCTTGGGTCCACGTTTTCATTCGCGGTCCGAGACAGAGCTATCCTTAGCAAAACGTGTGAAACTAGGTAACGCCGCCGGTCGGATTCTAATCGCAACCGGCTGAATTTATGCCGCTCCTGAATATTCATCATATCGATGTAAACGCTCGGCAGCCTTCCAGGGTGTACCCCGGCCGAAGCGATCCAAAGATCAATACGGCATTTCGGACGGCACGAAGGCCAGCACAAACATGTCTTCATGGTTTTTGTTTTGATCAACGCCGAACGAGCACATCCATTAAATAACTGAATCGCTATTTACAAGAATAAGTAAACTAGATTTGCTTTACCGACTTTGCGGAATCATGAACCGAAACTCCACGGTAGTTGCTGGATGCATCAGTGGAGGCATTCAATTTCGCTCTCGCAATCCTGGTAAAATACATGGCTCGAACAGCTATATGGTTTCTGGGTTGTAAATATCTTCTGCAAAGGATACGAAATATACGACCGACATTACCGTTAACTTACACAGGCTATGGTAAATACGGAGGTGTTGAATGTCAATAACTGACGTCTCGAATTCTCGTAATAATGGGGTGATTCCACTAGCCTGACGGTCAGTCATGCAGGATATAGGGTTTGATTTTCAAGGAACAATATTTCTGATGCCTGATTGCAGGGAAGGATGTTTTTTGACAAGTGGAGGGTGATATGAAGTACTATTTCAATAGAAACTGATGTGCATTTACCAAATATTGATATAGATCCCAGATCATACGGGGGGGGTGGAGATACAGTGTCCTGACCTGGATGGATAATAAAACCATGCTCAGAAGGCATTAATTACTGGACACCTCTTTGTATTGACTTTTGGGGGCACTCCGGGACTACTGTCGCGGAAATATTGCTTTCACTCTTCTCCGAAGCCAAGACTTGCCCGTGTAACTAGATCAATTACACGAGTAACAAACCTCTTCAAATAGCTGATGCACATGTTCGATTCGGAGTATGGTCTAGCACTTTCCCCCCACAGATTTTAACCAGCGTGAAAAGACCAAGGTGTTGTTAAGCAGACAATTATAATAAAGATAATACATTGCCCGGCAAGTAAAATCGCCACATCAGGAATGATCGCTACATTAGCTACCCACCGAGTCACCCTGATCAAAACAGCCGTCACCACCGGCACACATTCTGGCCAATATTCACTGCAACCGAAATAACCATAATAATCGGTACAACAAAAAAAACAGTCAAAACAGGAATGACCAAAACAACCGGAACGACATTCGATATTTTAATTTAATTGACCGTTCATACGCTACCGTTGTCTGGTCATCACTCCGATAGAAGGGGTAAGTGCTGGGGCGAATCTCGGTTTCGTTTAACCGGAGTTGCATGGAATATAATCCTGCCTCATATGGCAGCTTAATTTGCATGAAACCCACTTTCTCATTTGGCAAAGGATGCCTATTATGAAAACAGTAAGTATGCTTGTTATAGTTCTTCTGTTTGGAGGTCTTTGCGTTCCCGGAGAGTCGGCCGAAGAATTACAGCAGCCGTATGGAATTTTACAGGAGGTACTGGCACCCAGTGCCGATGCACAAGCCGCGCTCTATGAAACTTCCACGGCAGCGGAAGACGTTGAAGCAGAACTAGTCGGCTATTCAGTGTTAAGGGATGGCCCGAGACCGTATTGCATGGACTGTTACAGCGACCAGCGTTGCTGCAGTAAATGCTATCGCAGGAGTGGACTTGATTTCGGCGGCTGGATTGACCAGGGATTTACCGCTAATGCCAGTAATCCGGCTGACCGCTACAATGGCGTTATGGGCATGAACGACCGTGCCAACCAGTATCAGATGAACCAGTTATGGTTATATCTGGAAAAAGAAACGGCCGTGCGTGGCTGTGGCTGGGACATCGGTGGTCGCATTGATGCGATGTTCGGTACCGACGCATATTTTATCGAGTGTGCCGACGGTCTGGAGGCCGATTGGAATCAGACTGACATGTACCAAATGGCGCTGCCGCAGTTCTACCTCGACATCGCCTACAACGATTTCACGTTCACCCTCGGCCATTTTATCAGCCCGCTGGAGTGGGAATCGTACATGGCCCCTAATAACTTCTTCTATTCCCATTCGTACGCATTTATGTACGGCGTTCCCGGTACATTCACCGGTGGACTGTTAACCTGGGACTTCAGCGACCAGGCACAGGTGTTTGTCGGATTCCATCGTGGTAGCGACCAGTTTAGCGATACCGATGGTCTCGATGCGATGAACTTCCTCTGTGGCGCGAGTTGGATGAGCGAAGATGAGGGAACATATTTAGAATTCGGCCTCACCGCCGAAGAATATGGGCACAACGACAGAGTCACGATTGGTGCGATTTCTGTTTCTCAAGCGCTGACTTGCCGACTCAACTGGATGGGTGAATACACCTGGGGGAATAGAGAAAGCTGCGGTAACAAATGGTACGGCATTAACCAGCACTTGATTTATTGCATCAATCCATGCTGGGCGATCGGAGGCCGACTTGAATGGTTCCGCGACGACGATGGCGGACAAATCGAAGCCTGGCGCCCTGGAAGCCTGTGCCAAGGTCCCTATATTGGAAACTTCTGGGATCTTACCCTGGGCATCAACTGGACGCCGAATAACAAATTCATCGTTCGCAACGAAGTACGCTGGGACTGGTACGATGCCGATCACCCCGGTGGACCAGAACCCTTTGATGCCGGTGATAAAAACGACCAGTTTACCTATGCTATCGACTTAATCTATCTCTTCTAGTGAAGAGAGTAGTCAAATCCAGATGTGACGGAGGTGCTATGTCAAGCCTGCGGTCCTCATCTGATGGAGCCTGAGTGAATCGTGGCGGAATATCAAAGATCAACATCGTAGACAGAAGCGGTTCACTCAGTCGGAACTATCAATCGTCGAGGGCGGCTGTTCTACATTGGACAGTAATCTATTGTCCTACTCGACTCGCCGATAAAAATACCCAGAAAAACAGCCGTTACAGCCATTTCAGGCATCGACACAACGGTAGTGCTGATTGTATCCTGGTACATGACAATCCGCCGGGGTAAAGCACGTTCTTGTAGCCGGCTTGTCGCTTCCGCAGCAAATACGACAATCCAATACATTTGATTCCATGCATGCTTTACTCGCAGCCATACTGCTCGCCTTCCCGCCCCAATCGTGTTCTGAAACATCTGGCCCCACCACCGCTTTGGGCCTTTACAAGCCGGGAACGGTCATCGCCTTGCATGACGGGTTTGTCGATCCACCGCCCATCTCTCGCGTGCAGTGCTGGTGGCAATGCCACGGCAGCGCCTTTACCAAGGAAGAAATCACCCGCCACCTACGGGAGTTCAAGGATAAGGGATTCGGCGGCGTGACCGTCAAAGACACGATCGATAAGCCGCGGGACGAACATACGCAAAGTATCAAAAACATCGACTATATGAGTCCCCTCTGGCTGGAGATGTTCGCGCACATCGTGAAGGAATCCGGCCGCCTGAAGATGATCTGTCGAACTCGGCTGGGTAGCGGATGGAACGCCGGCGGTCCCTGGGTAACGCCGCAACTCTCGACACAAAAATTGCGGTTCGCCATATCCGAACCACTGACTGAAAACACGGTTTTCGAAGGAAAAATCCCCCTACCTAAGGAAGACTCGCCAACCTTCAAGACATTTCAGTCCGGCGAGGCCTTCGTCGTGGCTGTCCACAATTTGGATACGAAAGGCGTCGACTTGACGAAGCGCGTAAGGCCGGACCTTACGATGAATTGGGACGTGCCAAAACGTAGTTGGCGGCTGATGACGTGCTACTCTGCGCCATCGTATTGGAAAGTGAAATCGTCGAGCAGTTCCGGCGCCGGTCTGCACTACGATCACCTCAGCATGGCGGGCACAGATCTGCAGATGAGCCAGGTGGCCGAGAAAATCCGCGACAAGATCGGCCCCTTTGAATCGACAGCCTTCGACGGCTTTAATTGCGATAGCTGGGAATTGGGCAACCCCACCTGGACACCGGGCTTGCGCGATACCTTCGTCAAGCGTTGCGGATACGATCCCGTGCCGTTTCTTCCCGTGATTGCCACTATCCGAGACGAAGGCGTGGGCCGCAAGATCGAAGCCGGGAAGATTTCACAAGAGTCCGCTCGTTTCCTCTACGATTTCCGCATGACCGTCAGCGACCTGGCAATCGAAACGCACTATGCGCGTATCGCCCGCTGGTGCCGCCGGCACGGTGTCGCGTTCGAGGCCCAGGCTGGCGGTCCCACGGTTGTACCGCGCGAAATGCTCAAAGCCCAAGGTGCCGTCGATATCCCCATGGGCGAGTTTTGGATACCATCTTGGACGTGCGTCAAGATCCCGTCCTCTGCCGCCCACGCATACGGACACCGCCTGGTGGGACTGGAATCCTTCACCGACTGCACCCCTAATCCCTTCGCCACGCCACCGAGCCGCATGAGCCATCGAGCGGACGAGGCGTTTCTGCTTGGCGGAAATTATCTGAACATGGCGGTCAGCGAGTATTCGCCCCAAGTGGCGGGATTGCCCGGCTGGGTACACAACGCCGGCCCGCATATCACACATACACAATCGTGGTGGCCCTTGGCGCGATCTTTCCTGGACTATCTGGCACGATCTTGCTTTTTGCTGCAAAGCGGCAGACCCGTCGCCCATGTGGCCGAATATCGCTCCTTCCAAACGGCCAAGGCATCGCTCTGGTTCGAAAAGGGAGAAAACCTGTCGAAATGGCCGAAAACCTATACGTTCGACTGGGTCAACGACGATCTCATCCAAAACCACATGAGTGTTAACAACGGGCGAATTGAACTACCGTCGGGCATGACCTATGGCGTATTGCACGTCGCGCCACGCCCCCACGGAACCATGCCATTGTCCACGGCCAAACGCATCGTCGAGATGGTCGAGCAAGGCGCGACCGTTGTACTGGCGGGCGAACCACCCAAGCAATGCCCCGGATTGGTCGGCTATCCCGAATCGGATAAAATATTGCGACGGATCGTCGAACGATTGTGGGGCGATCCGCGCACAATCAAACAGGCAGAGTTCGACCGCTTCGCGCTGATACCGCTTGTCGAAGAGAGCAACGTGCGACCAATATGGCGATTGGATAACCAAAAACCGTTTCGTTTTTTCCATCGACGAACGAATGACTCCGACATCGTGCTGGTCGTAAATCGCGCGCCGCGAAATGTCGACGAGTCTGTCGTCTTCCGAACCCGACGCCCCGTCGTCGAATTCTGGGATGCCACGACCGGAGAAATTCGTGTGGCCGATTCCACGAAGACCAAAGACGGTCTCTCGGTTTGCCTACGGCTACCGGCTCTGAATTCGGTGTTTGTCGTTTTGCGCGATCAGCACACCCCGGGCGCCTTGCCACCCCGAAAACCAATGCATGCGACATCTCAAATGCCCGTTAGCGGGCCTTGGGAATTAAGATTCCCGAGTGGTTGGGGAGCACCGGAGATATTGAAACTGGATAAACTCATGTCGTGGACGAAAATGGATCATCCGGACGTGAGAGCCTTTAGCGGGGTGGCCACCTACCGCACGGAATTCGACGTCCCGAAGAAAAACGCTGCCACTGAGCGAGCCGTTCTCGATCTGGGCGATGTTAAAGAACTGTGCGAAGTACGCCTCAACGGGAAGGTAATCGGCGCTACCTGGCGGGCTCCCTATCGTTTCGAACTGCCCGAAAAACTCAAACCCGGCAAAAACACACTGGAAATTCGCGTTGCCAATCTTTGGTCAAACCGCCTGGCGGCGGACGGTGCCTTGCCGGAAGAAAAACGTCGATCGCGAATGGCTCCCCCGGAACTATATTCCCGATTCAAAAAAACCAGGCCGCAAACATCGGGACTGCTGGGGCCGGTGAAGTTGCTTTTCGAGTAGCCATCACTCCTCTCGACGCCGCGTGTGGATAGTCAGCCCCTTCAGATCTCGGGATTCGAGGGGAATCAGCAGGCTGGCAATGTATCCGACCGTCACGCAACTAACGATGCCAATGCCCGCGTAGAGGAAAAAGTGGACGTCGGTATATGTACGAACCAGGTACAGCACGGCGGCGCTTGTGAACATGCCCACAACCACCCCAGGACCGTGTATGCGGCGAGTGAAGATGCCGGCGATGAACAATCCGGCCAGGCCGCCTCCGAAGAACCCGATGATTTTGATGTAGTGATCCCACATCGACATCGTCCGCAGGAAGGCGAAGTACATGGCCAAGGCGGTGCCCAAAATCCCCAGCAGGGCCGTCAGCCAGCGAGCCAGCGCCAGGCAATGGTGATCGGAAACGTTGGTACGGAATCGGCGATAGAAGTCGGTCGTAATCACGGTTGCCATGGAGTTCATGCTGCTATCGAGGCTCGACATGGCAGCCGCCAGCAGACCGGCAATAACCACTCCCGACAGGCCAAGCGGTAATTGTTGCACGACGAACCATGGGAAGATATCATCGGTACGGCCCGTTACGTTCAACAGTTGCGGGTGTGTCTTGTAAAAGGCCCATAGCGAGGTTCCCAGTCCGAAGAAAAGGAATGTAGTTACAAAGGTCAGAGCTCCTTTTGTCCACATGGCCCTTTGCGCGGCTTTCATGTCGGGCGTGACCAGGTATCGTTGAACGACCGTTTGGTCGGAACCGTATGAGATCAACTGTTCCATGGCGCGTCCTATCACGACTACCCAAAGCGATGTCGTGGCGAAATCCCAAGTTAGGTTGGCAACACGGAACTTGCCGGACGCGGCGCCCATTGAAACCACGGTAGCCAGACCGCCGTCGATGCTTTGCACGATAATTATAAGACAAATCAGTGCCCCGCCCACAAGCACAATCACTTGCAACACGTCGGTCCACACAACCGCTTCGATACCGCCCAAGACCGTGTATAACGTGGCCAATATACCCATAACGGCGATGCAGGCGTATACGTTCAAGCCGGTCACGATCGACAGTGCCAAAGCCGGCAGCAGCAGCACAACACCCAGTCGCCCCACCTGAAACAACAGAAAAGCAGTCGAGCCCAACAGGCGAGTGGTCAGGTTGAAGCGTATTTCAAGGTATTCGTAGGCGGTTGTGACGTTAAGCTGTTTGAAAAAAGGAATGTAAAAATAGATAAACACCGGCACCATTGCCACGACCGTCATGTTGCCGAAGAAATAAACCCAGTTTGTTCGATACACCAAGGCGGGTGTGGCCATAAACGTAATCGCGCTGAGTTGGGTACCGAAGATACTCATCGCCGCGGCCCACCAGGGCACCCGATGTCCGCCCAGGAAGAAATCATCGGTGCTTTTTTCACGACGAGAAAAATAAAATCCCATCCACACCAGGGTGCCCAGGTAAATGACCAGCATTGTGTAGTCGAGCCAGGTAAATCCCTTGCTAGTACGTTGTGGCGCGGCAGTAATAATGGCGGAGCTCGCTTTGTCTGACGAAAACTTTCCGCCCGGCAAGACAAATCGATCCTGCCACCAGGTCGCCGGCAAGTTGGATATCGCCCAGGAACCGATACGGAGTTCGCTCGGTAACTCACCGGCCGTTATCCAGGTGTCGGTAATCGTGTGGTAGGCTAAAACATCGCCCGGGGAAAATGCATCATCGCCGGATTCGGAATTCTTTTCGCTGCATCCGCCAATCAGTGCGATATGGGCCTGCCCCAATGCCGGTGCGGGCGTGGCTGCTGCGGAGAGCGGGCGGGGCATATCGGTGATTTGGCTCCACGAGTTCTTCTTGGGATCATAGCGATAGCCGTCTGCCAGGTAAGGGACGCGGCCATCCGTGTCCAAGGATTGTCCGCCGAATATGAAAAACGCGCCGTCTTGGGCCGCGGCTACCGCAAACTTGCGAGGTTTGCCCGGCCATGTATCGAGTTTTCGCCATGCCGCTTGGTCGCCATTCTCCGATAGATCCAGCGTCCAGAATACACCCAAAAGTTGTGATGAATCCAGTCGTTCCTGCCCACCGGCAATATAGATGGTGTTTCCCAGCTTCGCCCCGCAACAGAATGCATTGGGATGGGGTAAGGGCGGAAGCGATTTGACTATAATCTTTTCGCCATCCCACCGGATAAGTTGGACATTTGCATAGTGACGCTTACCGTCACCGCCACCGATGAGGAGCAATCCGTCGTCGGTCGTTATCGATACACCGCCGGCAAGCGGTCGAGGCAGTTGCCAGTCGGAACACCAGTGGCCGTCGGGTTCGGTAAGAACATGAATCCGATCGCGCCATACCACCCGGTCGGCACCGGACTTTCCAACATTGCTTTTACCGCCGGCAACAATCAATGCATTGTTGGC
>JAFGTN010000012.1 GCA_016934075.1 Pirellulales bacterium | reverse complement strand
GTGCTGTTCAATGCTGGGTGTCTTCTTTGCGCGGGCCGTATCGTAGACCGACAGCGGCAAACCACCTGACGCATCCGCGACCTGCTTGAAGAACGGCACCACGTCGCGATCATCGATTTCCATCCAGAACGGCAAGGCAACTTGCACGGCATCCGCACCAAGCTCGGCAGCGTAAGCGGCCCGTCGAACCGCGCCAAGCGTATAAGTCGAACTGCAACCGATCATTGCCGGCTTGCCATGCGCGTGACATTCCTCGACCGTAGCCCGAGCCACGGCCTGAAACTCATCAAACTCCATCGCATAAAACTCGCCCGTCGTTCCACCCGTGTAGACCCCCGGTACGCCTGCCCGGCAACAACGGACCACATCGGTCCGATAGGTTGCTTCGTCAAACCGATCATCGTCTGTCCAAGCCACGGGCAATCCCGCCCATGGCCCTATGAATGTCTCTCTGGTCAACATGATTATGGATTCCTAATATGTGTTTCACAGTGGGTACTTAATGCCATAGTTCTACACGATCAAACTGCGAAGAGGAAGGCCGGAGAAGAGGAATCGGTAGGTCGTCGTGTGGCACGCCCAGAATGGGCATAAAAGGAAGTGACGAGTGCAGACCACCCACTCCAATCCTCAACAACCGCCGTGCGTTATCGCAAAGAATGGTCCGCTTCTCGGTCATACTCAAATCGGCCAGATCGATGCAAGCCCGCTGCGCGGGTGCAAAATGCAGAGGAGTGTCAGTGCCATATAGAAGGCGATCGGCACCCACCTCCTCCACAAGAACTTCGAATCGCGCATAGCGAACTCCAAACGGAAGCACACCGACCTTAGCAATAGACCGGCCGGCAGCAGCGACCGATCCCGAAAACCGCTGCCGCTCGACCGGCCATGTACACAAACGCCACGCCCCCACAGATGGCAACCTGTCAAAATAATTCCCGACGCGAGGCGCCGGTGTCGCCAATTTTGTGGTACGGGCATCTTGCCCGTGTAGGGTTGTGGTGCAGGCATCCTGTCTGTGTGGGTTTGTGGTGTAGGCATCCTGCCTGCGATGGCAGTGAGATACTTTTCCTAGAACACCGTCTCATCAATCAGTTCCCCGCCGCCCTACTAGTAGCTTCTCATACAATCACAGACTACATAGGATAACTAGATAAATACGCCGCCCCGATCGCTCTCCCCGTCGGGGCGGCGCGACTGAATAGCCCCATTGCTCGCATATGGGGCTATCAGCCTTTGTTTCCCTATAATATTCTCTTACTTATGCAATATTTCCTCACTCTCAAGCAACTTGACGGGAATAACGGCTTTAATCTCTTCCAACGGCTTATCGTCGACGAGTTGTCTCATCATCCTGCCGACCAATACGGCTACTTCCTCGTGGCTGTGTAACGGGAATACATGTGGATATGGCGATCGCTCGCCCCTGATCGAAATCGAAACTATCTCGATGTCGTCCGGAATACGCAATTCGTGCTCGGCTGCCACTCGTGCAAGAATGTCCGCATGGTTCTCATCCCAGGTGATAAATCCCGTGGGACGATCCGCCAACTCCAACAAGTATTGCGAAGTGGCCTCAACCGCCACGGGATCGTCCGGAACCATACGCATCAACACGGAGTCTCCTCCCCCATGTCCGGTATCCATCGCCGCGTTGATGCCTTCCAAAAAATCGTTGTCGCCGGGGCGGTGATCCGTGCGACCCAACACCGCGATGCGACGGTGCCCACGCTCTAGCAGATACCGAACCACCAAACGCCCCGCCTCGCGATTGTCGTGATCCACTGACGGTAACTGCGGATCACCCAGGTAGAGTGTACCGCTTACGACCGTGGGCAATTTCACTTCGTCCAAGTACCGGTAAACGCCCTGTGGGCAGCTATCCGCGATCACACCCGCCAATTGCCCACCGGCATCAGCAAGCAGTTTCCGCACGAAGTCTACACTACCATGCTCAGGAATCCAACAAAGCTGCAGGTTCACCAGTCCGAACTCTTTGCGCAAAGCCTTTATCAAAAGTCCCAGTTTAGACGCGCTATTCTCATAATTGATCACTGATGAAAGATGATAGATGGTACTGGTTTGCACATCCTCGTTACTTTCGGCACTGGGTCCGATAAACGTGCCCGCATTGCGACGACGCACGACAATCCGCTCGTCTGCCAATAACCGCAATGCCCGATGTGCGACAGTGGTGCTCACATCCAGCGAACTGGCAACCTCCGTCGCCGTCATGTATTGGTCGCCCTCCCGCAACCGCCGGCAACGGATATCTTCCGCCAACCGCTGAGCCAATCTTCCAACTCGCGATTCATTTTTAGCTAGCGAATGAAACTTCATGGAGCTTGTTATAGCAATTATGGATTTATCTGTCAAATAACATAGCAATAAATCCACATAATATCACTTACTCTGGTTTGGATACTTGTAATTACCATTCCGGTTGGATATAATGCCGTAAATATTGACATATCAGGCCGCACACAAGAGCTAAGCGGGCCCCGATGAATATGAACTTATTATCCGGGGAGAGTCGCTAGCAGTCCGTTGAAAAGTCGGTCCCGCGAGTTTTGGGTGCCACTGCTGGCTCGTCCAGTAGTGTTTTTCCTGGAGTGAATTGCTCTCACTGCTGAACGAGCCAGCAGTGGCACCCTTTTCAACGGGCTGTTAAAACAGCTCTAAGAACTAATGCAGCCCTCCAAGGAGATTCCCCATGCTCCGCTTTCTTCCCGCCCTGTTGATCTGGACACTCTTAGCCGTATCCAGCACCATCCAAGCCCAAATCGAACTGGCTACCGACGCCCCTAAACCGTTGCCGGCCGAAGAAAGCCGTAAGCTGTTCGTCGTGCCCGAAGGTTTTCGTGTCGAATTGGTGGCCGCCGAACCGCATCTGGCAGATCCCACGGCCATAGCCTTCGCGCCAAACGGTCGTATCTTCGTCTGCGAACTGCACGGCTATAACCTGGAAGGCTATCTCGACGTGCTCGATCTGAACAAGACGGGCGAACTCGACAAGAAGGTTCGACGTATCGACGCGCCCCCCGAAGCAATCCAGCGGGCCGCCAAAGAACAGTTCGGCACTGTCAAGATGCTCGAGGATACCGATGGCGACGGACGCGTCGATCGCGCTATCGTCTGGGCAGATCATCTGCCGCCATGCTATGGCGTGGCGGCCGCCCGCGACGGCGTCGTCGTGCTCTGCGCGCCGGATATCATCTACCTGGGAGATACCAACGGCGACGGCAAGGCCGATGTGCGCGAGAAACTCTTTACGGGTTTTGGGACCAAGAACCTCTGGTCGCGAATCAATAATCCCCGCTGGGGGCTCGACAACTGGATCTACGGCGTCGGCGGCATCGGCAGCTCTGGGACGATCAGCGGACCGCGTCTGGCTCAGCCGGTTCAAATCAGCGACGTCTGTTTCCGCTTCAAGCCCGACGGTACGGCCTTCGAGCCGGTTAGCGGCTTCTCGCACGGCTTCGGCCTGGCCATGAGCGATTGGGGCGACCGTTTTCTTGTGACTAATCAACAGCACGTGTTATTTGTGGCGCCGCTGGAATATCACTACCTGATCCGTAATCCCTATTACGCCGCACCCAACCCAGTCGTCAACATTTCCAGCTACGGCCACCCGGCTCGCGTCTACCCCACCAGCAAGCCCGACCCCTGGCGGCGGGCCCGCGGCAGTGATCCCGCCTGGGTCAAGTTCTACGGCGAAAAGGAAGCCACCGCCAACGGCTATTTCACCGCAGCCAGCGGTCAGACCATCTATCGTGGCGAACAGTTCCCAGCGGAATACTACGGTAACCACTTCAGCGTCGACAACGCGCAGAACATGGTGCACCGCTGCCTTCTCGTACCCCAAGGCGCCGGCTACTCTGCCCGCCGTCCCCGCGCGGACGAAAAAACCGAATTTCTCACCTCCACCGAACAGTGGTTTCGTCCGGTCAACCTGGAAACCGGTCCCGACGGCGCATTGTACATCGTCGACATGTACCGCGACATCATCGAAGATTACTCGGCCATACCCCGCTATCTGCAACAACTCTATATCAACTCCATCATCGCCGGATCCGACCGCGGTCGCATCTGGCGCGTCGTCCACGAGTCGGGCACGCGGCCCAAACAAACCGACATTACACAGGCCTCCCCCAAGCAACTCATCGAAATGTTCTCGGCAACCAACGCCTGGCGGCGGCAGTCGGCCCAAAATTTGCTCGTAACACGCGGCGACAAATCACTGGCCGAACCACTCACCGAATTGGCCAAAAATGGCAAAACGCCCCAAGCGCGACTGCACGCACTCTATACGCTCGACGGGCTAAACTCTCTGGAGACGGAAACGATCAAGAGTGCCTTTGCCGATCCGCATTTTTCGGTGCGCAAACATGCACTGCGACTGGCCGAATCGCTGCTGCCGAAACACCCTAAACTACTCGATAAAATCGTCCCCATGGTCGATGATCCGCACGCCCGCGTGCGGCTGCAACTTGCATTCACACTCGGACAAAGTGACGATCCGCGGGCAACGCAAGCTCTGGCCGTGCTGGCTGCCAATCACGGCAACGATGAGTGGATGCAGGCCGGCATACTCAGTTCGACTTCAAAATCGTCGGGCGCGTTGCTCGTCAAGCTTCTTGCAAATCCGGGCAAACAGGGCCGCTCTTTGATGCGGCATCTGGGATCTATCATGGGCGCCCGCCACGACGATAATGAAATCGGACGCTTCCTGGCGACAATCGCCAAGCAACAGGGCAAATCGGCCATTGATTTACAGACGACCTGCCTGGAGGGTCTGCTCGACGGACTCAAACACGCCAAGCCACGCCCACTCAACTCGGTGGAAGGACGCCGTGGCATGGGCAATCTGCTCAAGAGCCCTTCCGAGAAAATACGCCGCCTGGCACTTCGCGCCGCCGGGCAACTGCAGTTGCAGAACTCGCCCGAGATTAAAGCGGCCATTGCCGCGGCCGAAAAACTGGCCCTCGACGATAAGCACAGCCTCGAAGATCGCGTGGCCGCCACGAACCTGCTGGCTTGCGCATCCTACGAACAACTGGCCTCCGCGACCGAGAAACTTCTCGACTCCCGCCAACCACTGGCGTTGCAATTGGCCGCGGTCTCCGCGATCTCCGCAAGTGACGATCCTCGCGTCGGTTCGCTGCTTCTGGAGCGCTACGCGGCCTATACACCCAAACTCCAGCTTGCCGCGATCAACGCCGTCTTCGCTCGCCAAAACCGCTTGCCGGCGCTACTCGACGCGCTGGAAAACGAAGAGATACCGATCGCCGCCCTGGACGCCAGCCGCCGCTTGCAGCTCAAGGAAAATTCCCAGGAGCAAATCCGCCTTCGTGCCCGCCAACTGCTCTCCACCCAGACCGCCAAAGGCGACTTGGGGAAAACGCTAGCCAAATATCAGTCCGCGCTTACCAGCCAACGAGATCCCAAGCACGGAAAACTCGTCTTCGACGAACAATGCGCCAAATGCCATAAGCTGCAAGGGCAAGGCTTCGAGGTCGGCCCCGATCTATCGGTCGTCAAAAGCAAATCCGACGAAATGCTTGTTTCCGATGTACTCGATCCCAACAACCAAATTACCGTGGGCTACAGTAACTACACGGTTGTGACCGAAGACGGACGCATATTTACCGGTGTGCTGTCCGGCGAAACGGCCACCAGCATCACGCTGCAAAAGGAAGAAGGCGTCAAACAAACCATCCTCCGCAACCAGATCGACGAAATGGCCGCCTCGCCGCTCTCGATGATGCCCGAGGGACTGGAAAAAGATGTCAGCCCCAAAGACGTGGTCGATCTGATCGCATATCTCCGCCAATGCCTGGGGAAACCGTTATCGACAGTGATGCTTTTCGAAGACGAACAGGCCTTCGTCGACACGCTCGCCGAAGGAACGGGCATCGCCATGCTCTGTGAAGACGACCATCACTCGGGCAAGGCGTCGCTGTCGATCACACCGCCTCAACGTTTCTCGCTCACCATCCCCGGTTGGAACTACCGCATCGTCGAAAAACCCGGCCCGGGCGAGTTCCGTTACATCCGCTTCGCCTGGAAATCCCGCGGCGCGGTGTGCGTGATGCTCGAATTCG
Organism: Pirellulales bacterium; assembly: GCA_016934075.1. Lineage (GTDB taxonomy): Bacteria > Planctomycetota > Planctomycetia > Pirellulales > Thermoguttaceae > JAFGTN01. The sequence continues at coordinate 6,475 of JAFGTN010000012.1, read as the reverse complement.
CCGACGCCGGCCAATGGCCTCCGGCGGGCGAGCCCCTGCGCCGCTATTACACCGGCACCAACACCACCGGCTGGCAAGCCGCCCGGGTATCGAGCGAACTACCGCAAGAGTGGACAGTAGTCACCCGCGACCTCTGGAAAGACTTCGGTGATTTCACCCTAACCGGCATAGCCCCCACCGCCATGGGCGGCGAAGCGTTATTTGACCACATCGAGTTATTGAGGTCGCTTGATGAGGAAAAGGACGGCCAATAAGTAGCTTGCCCCATTCCCCTTTTTTTACACTTCGAAATAATACAAACGTAAGTCCGGATTATCCCTGAACCATAGATTCTGCATCAAATACTAACCCGAAGCGCAAGCGAAGGGAGAGCAACGTTTTGCTTGACTACACTCCCTCGTTTTTGTCCTCCATAATATTAAACACTTACGAATGAAGGGAAGAAACATGCCCGAAAACATAGACGACACTCCAAGATTCTTCGATGACGACGGAAACGAACTCAATCCGGACCTCGTCGCAAAACCATCTCTTTGCGTCTCCTGCGCGAAAGACGGCGATCCCAACGAAGAAATCCTATGCACCCTCAACCGCCTGGACCAGCAAGACGAAGATGATTTCAAGTGCGAAGCGTTCGTTGCGAAGGGTTAATTAAGGACAAGAATTCAAAATACCCTTCGAGGCGAAAAATCCTATAGCGACTTCTATTGAGGAAAGATTTTAGCCCATTGCTCGGCATCTTCTTTCTCAATGTTTGCCACAACACACCAGACACCCGCCTCGTTATCATATTTCGATGATCGGCCAAACTGCAGACGTGGTGTGTGCAACCATCTACTGAGCCACTTGAAGAATTTGGTTGTTATCATGATGAAGATATCCGTAGTCGCACCAGCAAGTCGTTCAATGCCTCCTTGCCGCTTGCCCGCTCCGGCAAGGTCGACTTTTCTGAAGCCAACTCAAGCTCCGCAACTAATCGCTCATATTCTCGTTCGTGAAACTCCATGTTTGTCGCTTCGAGGTGACCTTTCTCCGATCCTTCCAACTTTCGTTCTACTAAATCATCGATGTATGGCAGTTTGGCGGTTTCGTTCAGCTTCAGCAGGTTTGCTTCGATTTCACCGGTTCTCATCAGGTGGATGCCTGTTAGCAGTACACGGTACACATACAATAGCGGCTTGACCTTTGGCGGGTTTTCCTTGCGGAACAATTCCCATTGCGTTGCAGCGAAGCCGAGGTAGTGGTGCGAGTGGTGGCGAGTGATGCAATCCTTGGCAATTGCTTTTAGCTGTTCGTGCTCCGGCGTCGTATGCACAACCAGTGGCGAGAAAAGTTGTTCCAGCACGTATCCGTTCTTCTTCAGCATCAGGCCGAAGAATTTCTTGGCGTCGTGGGTGACCAGGTCAATCTCGATACCGTCGTACATGCCGTTTTTCTCGACGGTTTCTTCGCCGGGGTCTAACCCAACCACCTGCTCCAACGGCAACAGATGCACGCCTCGCAGGTCGAAATCGGAATTGGCCGAGGGGAAACCGTACAGGTGAGCACCGCTGACCGTCGCGAAAACGAGCGAGTACAGGTGGTTGTCTACATGTCGTTGAAGCTTATCGTACGGAATCATAGTTCTTGGCCGTTTTCTGGTCGGTACTCTCGAATCAGTTCGATTGAATCTACAATGTTGTCGTTAAACGCATCAAGTTTTTTCGTCGGAATCCAGTATTTCAGAAAGTCTCGTCCGCCAACTTCTTGGACTTTGTATTGTGCTACGTTTCCGAGAAAAGAATCTATGATACTATCTACAGCGTGACTTCCACGGTTCGATCTTCACTCCGGAAACAACAAATGGCACCACTACGGTCTTTGAGCCGATCACAACCGTTATTCTCAATCCCACGTCGGCCGACGGCACCATAAACGAATGGATTGCAGGTCCGCCGATCTCCTGAAATCTCATTTTTGTGGTATTAATTGGCTTGCCGCTCTTATCGATCAGGTCCAATTCAAGAATATTTTCCCGCTTGCCCGTGACTTGGACTGAGATTATCTTACCCTGTTCACCCTCTCTATGCAGCGGGGTGGTATCCTCATCGTTTTCACGACATGTCGGTTTAATTTCAACACACGCAGCCTTGAGTGATGCATCCACAACAGTCTTTTTGAACTGTGAGACAAGGTTTCGCACCTCCACGATTTTTCGGTCGCCCCCGGTTAACAGTTCCACGCTTCCTTCGATCCAACCGGTTTTTGTCACATTGCCTTTGGGATGTTCGAATCCCAACACAATCCGAACGCCGTCCTTGGGATGTTCATTGAAATGAATATCCTTGCGGTCGATTTTCACATAACCCTTTACTGGATCGTTCCACGGACCATATCCCATCAGTTGCTTCAATTTCATATCTACGCCATCGGCTGAAGTGGCCTTAGACACTTTCAGTCGCCCATACGAAGTCGCCTCGGCGGCCTGCTTGCCAACGATCGATACCTCCACTACCAGCGGTGGCGGTGGCGATTCCCATTCGGCCTTGGCCGATATCTTCAACCTAGTCGGTGTTTTGACCTTGTCTGTGTTAACCTTGGTTTTAAGCTCCGCCCGCGCCGATGAAATCAATATAACAGTCACAACAACCGTTACACATAAAAACAAGCGGCTCATACGGTATACTCCTTTGTTAATACAGGATAGAACATTGCTCGGAGAGACGAAGTGGAAAAAGCCGCCAATCGGAATCGACTATCAAATCAAGCTTATTTTGGTCAACGGGCCGAAAGAGTGCGACTGTCATTCCAGTATTCATGGCAATTCCTCCTCCACTGCCATCCGTCGGGCCTTCAACAGGAAATCGTTGGCTCGCTCATAGTCGGGTCGCTCCGGCAAAATCGTTTTCTCTAATGCTTGGTCAAACTCCTCATGGAGTTGCAGTCGCCAAGCTTCTACATCGTCCCACGGCATGTCACCGTTCTTGATTGCCAGCAATTGGTCGCGGTATGGGCCCACATCGACCGGCACGAAGCCCTCACGGAGCACATGGATCCCCGACAGTAGCAGGCGGATCAGGTGCATTACGTGTTTCGGCTTTGCCTTGCCCCGGTTGCTGAGGTCCTTCTGCATCTTTTTGAACTGCGACATCACGTAGCCGTTGTAGGTTTGATACACCAGCCGCGAAAGAAAAACATCCCGCATGTCCAGCAACTCCCGGGCAAGCGGCGTCGCGTACTCGACCAGCGGCGTGTAGAGGCATTCCAGGATGTTGGGATTACCCTTCAGGGCCATGATGAGGAACTTTTGGATTTCCCAGTAGGCCTCTTCGGTTTCCTGATTCTCCAACTGCCCGGGCACGCCATACAGCGACCAGTGCAGGTCGGCCGGTGGTAGGTAAATCCCACGTCGGTCGGTGTCCGAATCCTCGGTTTCCAGGCCAAACGCCCGCGAGCCGACCACGCAGCGATAAATGACGCGGTCGAACAACCCATGCGTCGAGAGGACCTTGTCCGAGTCGTTGATGGCTCCCTGCTTGTACTCGGCCAGCAGCATCAGGTTATCATGATGCAAGGCCGCCTCGAAGCCGTCGACAAAACGAACCCGATACGAATGCTGCCGATCACAAGGCGCACAAACCACCACACCAACCGCCCCGGCCGGATGCACAGCCTGCCCATTAGTCCCCTGCACCTGTTTGAGTGCAACGACCTGTGTTCCTGTCGAGTAGATGAGGTTGGGGCTGTTGTGGATGCGGTTTTTCATATGAAAGAGATGAGAATCATAGGGGCTTATGGATGGTTTAGTTGCTCACACTCCAAGTCATCGTCGATAGGTTCAGCGAATACTCGCCGTTGAGTTCTTCAAAAGTTTCTTCGCCGTTCTTTTCAAAAGCCAAGTTTCCACCGGATATGACAAGGATGCCAGACTCATTAAGGCGAGCACTGTGATTGTGAATCCATCCGGGACTGTCTCCCCTTGTTGGAACAGCCTCGATGCTCCAATCCTCACACGACAACCGATAAACCGGTGTTGTTCCAAAAAGTCGTGTTCCATGGTAGCCCAGGCATCCCACGATGTAGATATAGCCATCGATATAGGTTGCCGAATGGAAGTCGGTCGGTCGGAATATTTCCTTCGGATAGCCGTAGATACTGAATTCGTCGCGAGCTGAATGCACGATGACATCGTTGTAGATGTAGAAGTCTGGGTCGTAGTAATCTTCATGCTCGCCAGCGATTTGAACAAAGCGGCCATCCGGCAATTCAGTGAAAGAGCATCCGAAACGGGAGAAACACCACACCGGCTCTTTCAACTGGTGCGTGTTACCGAACTGTGATCTTGCATTATACGCATCGCAGCCAGCACGGACCATCGCATGCCAGAAGGGGATTTCCATCAACTGCGGATTTGCGTTCCCTGGAAACGGATTCTTTCCGGCCTTGTACTCTTCTGATGAGCAGTCGATACGTTTGTAGCTGGACAGTCCGGTGAGTTCGCGTTTCATCTTCGTACTAATCTGGGCAAGTTCTTCCCCAGCATCCTGAAGCTGACGCACGACTTCGACAGTTGAGGCACTGGACATTGCCGTGCCACCGTACTCATTCGCAATTCGAGGATTTGCCCTGGCCTCCAGTAGCAGCCGAACACAATCGGACCACCCTCTACCAGCGGCCAGGATCAAGGCCGTATCTTGTGCATCATCAACCGCATCTAGGTCGGCACCTGCGTCAATGAGCCACTTCAACATGTTGCTGTGATTTGCAGACGCACAACACATCAGAGCCGTTTCTTGATTTTTTCCACGTTCGTTTACGTTCCAGCCGTGAGAGAGGAGTAGCTGTCCCTTTTCAACAGATCCTATGGTGGCGGCAAGAATGCCTGGCGTTCGGCCAAAGCAGTCTCGTTTATTGTCGATACCGCTGGACTCCAGAAGGTGCTTTAGCTCATCACGGGATCCGATTGCAACGGCCTTCGAAAGGTCGGTCCATCCTAGAGGCGATGGAACAGCCTTTGCGTCGAGAAGGATACGAACGGCGTCAAACCGCCCACGCCGCGAGGCTACAATCAGCGGTGATTCACCGTAGTCAGATTCGCAATTTACGTCGGCACCATGTTCAATTAGTAAGTCGACCATCGGGACAAGGCTGGCACTGTCATGCAAGCGATAGATGCTGTTAATCAACGCGGTATAGCCTTTCGCTGAAGTTGTGTTCACTTCGGCACCAGCATGCAGGAGACATCGGACGGACTCAAGGTTTCCGGAACATGCAGCCAAACCAATTGGGAAAGACTCCCCGTTTTCGATGGGAGCGTTGATGTCAGCCCCTTCGGCAATGAGCAACTCGATCACTTCAAGATTTGCATCAGATTTAGCCACTGCATATGCCAATGGCGTAAAGTCACACTCGTCTCTAATATCAACCAAAACTCCCTTCGCGAGTTCGGCTCTGACGCCATCCGCATCACCACTGGCAGCAAAATTATGAATATTCATATTAACCTGAAACCCTGGGTTGTTGTGGGGGTTTCATATTGAAAGCTGAAATCGATTGGCCATTCGGACAAATTGTACTCAAGAACAAACGGTACTGCACGCAAACGTATACGGTCTTGATCGATCCTGTTTGCGATATATTCAACATATTGCTTTCACATTGCTCAAAATGGTCTGACGCCCCAGTCTGGCGTCAGTCCGAGTATGGAAGTAACTTCTCTCTAAAAATAATAGTTTGTGTTCGGCACGTCAATAAGGACAGTAATTACAGACAATACTATATTATTTCTTGATTACCAGGGCCTGACACTCCGGTGTTAGCCAAGGTTCGCAATGAGATACCAACAGCCTGTTGAAAAGGGTGATAGGATTTTTTAGGGGAGGGTGAAGCTCCTGCTGAGCCGGGCAGAACACTCGGCTCAGCAGGAGCTTCGCCCTCCCGTTTTGTGAGCGGCAAGGCGCTAGCCTCCGGCTTTTGCAGTGAAACGGTCAATCAACGGGGCCGGCGGCTAGTGCCACTCCGCTCACAACAGCCTCGCCCTCCCGAGACACTTTTTCAACGAGCTGGAAGCCCGTGCCACAAAAGCCTTACGAAAAAGCTCCTTGGAACATAGGGTATCCGAGGAGCTTTGATCGAATTTAGTTTTTCCAGGATGACGTTGTTGGTTCCGTCGCTCGAGACGGGATCAATAAATGAGCCATCATCCGGCCGCAGGCGGCCGGGCTAACAATTTTTTGGGAATGGCGTTGTTGGTCGCGGCGCGCGCGACGAGGTATATGCAAGTAAACCGTCATCCGGCCGCAGGAAGCCGGCTGGCATTTTTTTATATACGGATCTTTTACGCCATGCGGATCCGCGCCATGCTATTCCGGTAAGATCAACCCTCTGGGGTACTAACCCGTTTGGGCCCGAGATTCTCAGATATCCTACCGCCTCTTTCAGTTTTTATATGGACTTTTGCATAAGTCCAGTTTGTATTCCCTTTTTTTCTTTGCGC
>JAFGTN010000872.1 GCA_016934075.1 Pirellulales bacterium | reverse complement strand
GCCTGGCCGGCCTGGGGCGTAATGACTTTGCCGCCCGGCGCGTTTTTGACTTTGGGATTGCTGCTGGGACTGGTGGAATGGATAGGCACGAAGAAACGAGAGAGTAGTAAGACTTAAGACATAAGACATAATGGAAACCACAATAATCCTAATCCAAATCGTAGTTGGCGCGGCGTTGATCAACAACTTCGTACTGCACTACTTTGTGGGTATTTGTCCGTTTTTGGGCGTTTCACGGCGTCTGGACACGGCCTTTGGGATGGGGTGCGCGGTGACGTTCGTGATTTCCATCGCTGCTTTTTTGAGTTGGACTTTCACATATTTCATCCTGCGACCCGAGGCACCGCTGCCGACATGGGTGTGGGCAACACTGGGCGGCGATCCGTCGGTGCATGTCGACCTTTCGGTGCTAAGCTACATAATGTACATTTTCGTGATCGCCTCGTCGGTGCAGTTCGTGGAGATGTACGTGCGAAAGTTTTTTCCGCCGTTATATAAATCCTTCGGCGTTTTCCTGCCTTTGATAACTACCAACTGCGCGATCCTCTTCGCCTGTTTGGAGATAATGAAACATCTGCAAGATCCCACGCGGCTTTGGGGCCTACCCGAGGCGATGGCATTGGCCATGGGCGGTGGGATCGGCTTCACTTTGGCCATGGTGCTGATGGCAGGAATACGCGAGGAACTCGACCTTTGCGACGTGCCCCGGCCGTTGCGAGGGGCGGGCATCGCCTTGATCGTGGCCGGTATTATGGCCATGGCCTTCATGGGCTTCGCTGGTGTCGACAAGGGACTGGAAACAACACTTAGTTCGATGCTGCATTGAGGATGTAGAGATATGAGGTTTGAGGTATGAGAGATTTCGTTTTTTATGCTAAACTGAAGCACGAGCCAGAAGAAGTAGGCAAGCAACATGCGGCGTCTTCTCACTTGCGATTCGGATTAGTATTGCTCATACCTGAAACCTGACGACTGAAAACTAAATACTCAAATCTGAGAACAAATCACTCGCAATTTGACCGAAAATAACAAATGATAACACTCACATCCGTAACAATCATCCTTGCCGCCGTGATTCTTGTCGTTTTGGCGGTTGTAGTGGCTTATATTCTCGGTTGGGCCAATCGGGCATTTCACGTCGAGGTCGACCCGGCCGTGGCCAAAATCAACGAGGCTCTGCCCGGCGCCAATTGTGGCGGCTGCGGCTATGTGGGCTGTTTGGAATACGCCGAGGCCGTTGCCGCCTCTCGGGCAGCAACGACACTCTGCGCGCCCGGCGGAAACGCCTGCTCGCAAAAGCTGGCCGATATTCTCGGGATCGAGGCCGAACAAACCGAAAAACAACTGGCCGTAGTGCATTGTTCGGCCACGTTAGACGAGCGCCTGGGGCTGTCAGCCTACGACGGCGAGAAAACTTGCGCGGCGGCTAATCTGGTGGCTGGCGTGCAGGACTGTGCTTACGGTTGCTTGGGTTATGGTGACTGCGCCAGCGCGTGCCCCTACAGCGCGATCAGCATCGAAAAAGGCTTGGCATCGGTAGACAGGGATAAATGCCTGGGATGCAAAAAATGCATAACCGCTTGCCCCCGCGGCGTGATTTCCATGGTGCCCTTCGGCGCCGAGCGGACACTGGCGGTAATATGCGGAAACCGCGACTTCGGTGCCGACGTAAAGTCGGTTTGCCTGACGGGCTGCATCGGATGCAAAGCCTGCGCCAAACTGTCCGAGGCCATCGAAATGAACGGCAACCTACCGGTTATCGATTACGACAGACTGATACCACAAGGCGATCTGGAAACGGTCGCAGCCAAATGCCCCATGAACGCCCTGGCCGTAATCGGCACACCCCTCAACCGCCCATCATTCAGCGGCGGGGCCACGCGTGATAAACGCAGCCGAGAGTCGGTACAGGTTTCGTAGGGTGTGTCCGCGACGCACCACAGTTCACTCGTTCACCTCACTTGGCAAACGGTATCCGGCTGTAAACCGGAAAGGTTCATTGGATTCTCGCCGACCGTTGACAAAAATCCGGCGTTCGTTTTTGACGGCATGTTCCATGTTTCCGGCAACTTCAAGCGAGGTGAATTGGGCTCCTTCGGGGCAGAACACCGTCTGTGAAAAATCGTTGGTTGGACGGCCGTAGCTCTCGTCGGCACGATAAAGCCAGAGACCGTCTTTATTTTTTTGTGCCATCGTGGGTGATTTCGTGATTCGCGTGTATGTGAACCATTCGTCGGGTAGAAGCGGACAGGGAAGTGCTACATTGTAGCAGTTGCGGTCGCCTTCTGTTGCGACTTTCGTCACCAGTGGCTTCCCCTGCTGGTCGAGCCATTGGACCTTGCTGTCGGCCGGGGCGTTGTAATCGAACGACGTCATGGGCATTTGCGAACCATTACGGAAACGTACTTTCGCCGTAGAAGTGCCACTTCCATCGGCTTCGAGCGAGATAAAGGTTCTGCTCGTTATATCGGCTTCATACATGCCGATTCCCGGCAGCAGTCCCCTGGGCACAACCAAGGCGCCCACGACGAGAACAATCAGCCAGGCGATCTTTTCCCAACGGGATAGACCCGGTCGACGAGGGGTTTCAGAGGTAGCCAACTCGAGCGGCTCACCCTTTGTAGATTGGCCCAGTCGCAACAGCTTGATCTCCTTGAGCATGCTCACCTTCATGTTGGCGATCCAATACCAGATTTTAATCAGAATGGTCGACTCGAAGCCAACCAGAAAGATAATGGCGTAGAGCAGCAACGAACGGGTATCGTTGCTCGACGCCTGCTGGAAGGCTGTTATAGCAAACAGAGCGATGATAACACAAATAATGAGATAGGCCCATAGGCATCGCTCGAGCCAGCGTATCTTGCCACCGAAGTCGGCAACAATGGACTGCTTTAACGCCGCCGTTTTTTCGGGATCATAGTCGCCGTTTTCGGCTAAGGCTTCTTTGAGTTGTTTGTCTAATTCGTTCATGATTTGTTCCTCGTACAGGTATATACGTAATTGGTATTGCTATCAGTTACTGTTCTAATAAATCGCGCAGCCGGTTCCGCGCGTGGTGGAGACGCGATTTAACCGTGCCCTCGGGCACGAGCAAAATATCCGCGATCTCGGGCGTGGTGAATTGCTCATCATAGCGAAGCGACAAAATGGCGCGATCAGCACCCGATAAACATGACAGCGCCTCACGAAGATTTTCACAACGCTGCCGCGCACGGTCGGCCTCGTCATGCGAACCACGCAGGAATTCTTCCAATGAGTTTCTCAAACCACGACGACGCGATTGGCGACGTATCCAATCGCGACACTTGTGGCTTACTATCGCATATGCCCAGGCACGAAAGCGGGCCGCATCGTCCAATCGCCCCAGTCCACGGACCATGGCCAGCCACGCTTCTTGCACTACATCGTAGGCCGCGTCCTTATCGCCAATCAACCGCCAAGCATGACGCCACAGTGAGGGCTGCCAGCGGTCGACCAATGCGGCAAACGCATCGATATCACCCCCTTGGGCCTCAAGCACCAACAGTTCGTCTTTGATCCAGTCAGATTGACTCGTCATACTGCATGTTAGTCGTTAAAAGTGGACATTTGGTTCAATCGCATAAAAAATTTTTGCACGATTGCACGCATGTGGGTACATCTAGCAAACAGCGGGCCTTGTTCCAGCTCGCAAAAGACACACGCGACGGGAAATCGTTGATAAAATGAACGCCTTGAGTATATCCGATGATAGCGCTAACCAGTTGACCTAACGATATTTCCGTCAAGCCTACGACCCCGGTGGGATCGTCCGTACCGGTTTTTCTTCTTCGGTCAGACGGAGTTCGATGGGACCGGGTTTGCCGGCGATGAGGGCGCGGAATTCGCGTGGGGTGTGTACGGCTTTGGAACCGACATGGCTGATGGACATGCCGGGACGGAGGCCGGCCGTCCAGGCGGGGCTGGGCGATTTGACTTCGGTTACCAGTACTGCGTCTTCAAAATAGCCGGGTGTTTGGCCCGCTATCTTGCCGTCGTCGATCAAGACGGTGGGATAGTCGACATGTATTCCGCGCCAGGCCGGCGGGCGATTAGTGACAATCTTCTTTCCTCGCACCGGGTACTTGCCCAGCGTGACCGTAAGGCAGCGTTTCTGTTTGTCGCGGAGTACCGTAAGCTCGACTCGTGACTCGACCGGCAGGCGGCCGACTTCCAGCACCAGCGAATCGGCATCGTGGATCGGTTTGCCGTTGACCTCGGTAATGATATCGCCCGGGCGGAGACCGCTTCGATAGGCGGGCGTTCCGGGACCGGGCTGAATACGTTGCACGCGCATGCCCTGCAATCCGCCAGCCCGCTCGCGGATGGAAAGATTGACCGGCTGAATACCCAGAAATCCG
>JAFGTN010000871.1 GCA_016934075.1 Pirellulales bacterium | reverse complement strand
GCAAACGGCGGCGTGGATACGGCCCATTTTTACGATTCAGCCGGCAACGATCGTTTGTTCATGTACAGTACATACACCAAGATGTACTGCGACGACTACCTGAATCTCGCCAGCGGATTCCGTTATAACTTCGCCTATTCCGAGGTCGGTGGCACCGACAATGCGTGTTTTTACGACTCGGCCGGCAACGATCGATTTGTGGGAACCAGCGCATACGCCGAGATGTACGGCGATGGATTCAACAATCACGCCACGGGCTTCCGCTACAACTACGCCTACTCCCAGACAGGCGGCACCGATAAGGCGTATTTCTATGACTCGGCAGGCGATGACACCTTCGTGGGAACCAGCACATACGCGGAAATGTTCGGCGACGGATTCTATAACCGTACGGACGGATTCCGCTACAATTACGGCTACTCCCTAGCCGGCGGCGTCGATAGGGCCGATTTTCACGATTCAGCCGGCGACGACAGCTTGTTCATGTACAGCACATACTCCAAAATGTACAGTGACGGATACCTGAATCTCGCCAGAGGATTCCGCTATAATTACGCCGACTCGCAAGCCGGCGGCAACGACATCGCCTCCCTCTACGATTCGTCCGGTAACGACGATCTGGTCAAAACCAGCGAATACGCAACACTCTCCGGTGGTGGATTCTATAACTATGCCAAAGGATTCGGCGAAAACAACGCCTATGCAACGTCCGGAGGATACGACAAGGCATATCTGTATGATTCGGCCGGCGACGACCACTTCAGCGCCACGGGCAATCAGGCCTTGCTGAATTACCCAGATGCTACGCTCAGCGTCGTCGATTTCGACTGGGTCCGCGCCACTGCCGATTCCGGCGGAAACAACACTCGCGAAACAGACGCTGTCGATTTCGTGCTGGAATTCTCGGGAGATTGGACCAGCGTCTAAGAACGTGTTTTCAAAACACGCACTAATGCGAATGATTTTTCTAGTAGCTTACACGAACTCGATGTTCCGCATCTATAAGCTATAGTTAATTACCCCACTACAGTCGCCGGAGTAAATGACGATTTTCAGGTGGGATATTACCGATAATACCGGACTTGTGGTCGATTCATGCGTTTGTCGCCGCATAACCGATTCCGGTTCGTCGTGGGGCCCATTTGTAACCCATATTTTAGTCAGGGTGCGTATAGCCGGTAGATCAAAAAACAGGAAGAGAGGAACGTTGTGGACACAACCATGAAGGCTTTACGGGAGTTCATCAAAGAGACATTTCTTTTTGGACAAGAGATCACTTTCTCCGACGATGATTCATTTCTGGAAATGGGCATCATCGATTCGACCGGAGTGCTCGAACTAGTGATGTTTCTGGAAAGCAACTTCGGCGTCAGCGTGGCCGACGATGAACTCGTACCGGAAAATCTGGACTCGATCAACAACATCGTGAGTTTTATCGAAGGTAAGCATTCGCCTTCCGCGGCCTTGCCCAACGTAACGGACGGACAGACGATCGTTGAGGGCTCGACGGCTCCGACTGTCTAGCAGAAACGGTTTCATAACTCCATAAAGGCCTCCTTTTTTTCAGGCTTGTTCACCTAAAAGCAGTTTTGAAACCGGTTATGGAAAGCAGCGTATCACCAGCCGAGTCACCAGTGAGAATCGAATCGTATCTCGAAAATAGTGCTCGCCGGATCCCCGGCAAGACGGCCCTGGTTTGCGGGAGCCGGCGCTTGACGTACGCAGAATTGAATGTCTCGGCCGACCACTTGGCGCAGGCATTGACCCAGCGTGGCATTCGACGCGGCGATCGGGTGGCCATTTTCCTGCCCAATTCGGTCGAGGCCGTTGTCGGCATCTTCGCCGTGCTCAAGGCCGGTGCCGCATTTGTGATGATCAACCCTTCCACTAAGGCGGGCAAGCTGGCATATGTCCTGAACAATTCGCGGGCTGCGGCTATCTTTTTGCCCACTCGAAAACAGCCAATGCTGGGACAGCTCAATGAAGAACTACCACATTTGAAACTGACGATCTGCACCGGCAAAGGCCCGGCCTTAGAACCAAACGCTTCCTGCCTTGATTATGATCGGCTTGTGGAAGGTCACGATGAAAAGCCTGTCGAGACCGGTAAACAGACCGTCGAGCGTAATTCGGAAGATCTGGCGGCAGTGATCTATACCTCCGGCTCTACCGGCCGGCCCAAGGGAGTAATGCACACCCACGAAACCATTACCGCTGCGATCGATTCCATCGCCGAATATCTGCAGAACCGTGAAGACGATATCATACTCAACGTGCTATCGCTTTCGTTCGGCTATGGACTGACGCAACTTCTGACAGCGGTTAAAAGCTCCGCCACACTGGTCCTGGAAGAATCGTTCACCTATCCGCATGCCGTCATGAAACGCTTCGAAGAGGAGAACGTGACCGGTTTCGCCATGGTGCCCACCATAGCGGCCATTCTATTACAGATGGATTTGACGAAGTACGATCTGCGCAGACTGCGATATTTGACCAACGCCGGCGCGGCGTTGCCGAAACCTCATGTCACCGCCTTGAGAAACGTTTTGCCCCACGCGCGGATATTTCTGATGTACGGGCAAACGGAATGCATCCGAACCTCGTTTTTGCCACCGGAGATGATAGACACTCGACCCGACTCGGTGGGGCGCGGCATACCCGGCGTGCATGTATATATCGTCGATGAAAACGGGCAACACGCCGAGACGGGCGTCGCCGGCGAGTTGGTCGTGCGAGGCCCGAATGTAATGAAGGGATACTGGGAATTGCCCGAAGAAACCCAACAAGCATTGCGTCCGGGACCGGATTCAAATTCGGATTCAGACGAAAAGATGCTGTATACGGGCGATCTTTTCGTGGCCGACGAAGATGGCTACTTGTACTTCGTCAGCCGCAAAGACGACATGATTAAAACACGGGGCGAAAAGGTCAGCCCCAAGGAAGTGGAAAACATTTTGCACTCACACCCGGACATAGCCGAAGCCGTGGTTTTCGGAATGCCCGACGACATCCTGGGCGAGGCGGTCCACGCCGCCGTTGTGTTGCGCGAGCAGCGTGAGCTTTCACACCGCGAAGTGCAACGTTATTGCAGCCGGTACCTGGAGGATTTCATGGTGCCGCAAGTCGTGTCTTTCCACGATTCGCTTCCCAAAATACCCAACGGAAAAATTGATAAACAGGAACTTTTAGCCACAGCGAACACAAGCGGCGCCGCGGTTTAGAAAAAACACGGCCCTTTGTCTCGCGGTTCAGAGCGATAACAAGGGAGGAAGCAAATGAGCAATTTTTCAGTAGAAGCTGAATTCACCACATCCGCTTTGGATATAGATCCGGCACAAGAGGCCGACCGTATCTGCAAGTCCATCCGCCACCAGGTGGGACGCGAACTGCGACGCCGCGGAGCCGTAGTGGGAATTTCCGGCGGCATCGATTCCAGCGTGGTGGCCGCTATTTGCACCCGAGCACTGGGCCCTGAAAACGTTTTCGGGATCTTTATGCCCGAACGCGATTCCTCCTCAGACAGCCTGCAGTTGGGCAGATCGTTGGCAGACAGTCTGGGCATCACGGCCGTGGTCGAAGACATTACGGACATGCTCGACGGGGCCGGTTGCTATCGACGTCGCGACGAAGCCATCCGTAGCGTGTTTCCCGAATACGGGCCGGGCTACCGCTCGAAGATTGTGCTTTCCGATCTTTTGGACGGCAATCCCTACCGCCTGTTTTCGGTGGTCATTTCCGATCCCGAGGGACGACAGTATAAGAAACGAATGCCCTTGGATGCCTACCAGACTGTGGTGGCATCCACGAATTTCAAGCAGCGGGTTCGCAAGATGATGGAATACTATCACGCCGACCGGCTGCGTTACGCCGTGGCCGGAACGCCCAACCGGCTCGAGTACGACCAGGGATTCTTCGTGAAGAACGGTGACGGTTCGGCCGACTTCAAACCCATCGCCCACTTGTATAAAACGCAAGTCTATCACATGGCCGAGTACCTGGGCGTTCCCGACGCTATTTGTTCGCGACCTCCCACCACCGATACGTATTCGCTGGAACAGTCGCAAGAAGAGTTTTTCTTCTCTCTGCCCTACCACAAAATGGACATCTGCCTGTACGGTAAAGACCACAATGTATCGGCCGAACAAGTGGCACCTGTCGTCGGTTTGCGTACCGAGCAGGTGCAGAGGGTATACGAGGACATTGACGCCAAGCGACAGGTCGCCGTTTATTTACATAGTCCTCCGCTTACGGTTGATGATTAAACCTAATGGCATACACAATAGAACAACCCGAATGCCGAGACGCTCGTGACGAGGTATTGGCTCTCTGGAAGCGGAATTTGGAGCGGGCTACGCGACAGCGCTACGAATGGCTCTATGAGAGCGGGCCGGCGCAGGAGTGGATTGTGCGCGATGAGAGCAACACGGCTGTCGGCTCGATGGGCATGATGGGCCGAACCATGAAAGTTTTCGACGAGATCCGACCGGTGGGACAACCCATCGACCTGAACGTCGACAAGCAGCACCGGCTGGGCGGACCGGCCATGCAGTTGCAACGCAGCCTGACCGAGGCCGTCGACAACGGACACATTGTTTTGGCTTATGGGCTGCCCAACGCACAAGCCGAACCTGTGCTACGGCGGGTCGGCTACAAGGTACTGGGGACCATGGGACGCTGGACGAGGCCGTTGCGCGTGGACAATCTATTATCACGACGGCTCAATAATCCGTTCCTGCGAAAGGCGACCGCCGGCGCCATCAATACGGGGCTTTGGTTATCCGCACGCGAAACCCGCTGTCGCCGCCGAAAGGGCGTTCGCTCCGAGGTCGTCGATCGTTTCGACGAACGTTTCGACCGGCTTTGGTTGGCGGCACGCGACAAATATGCAATTATCGGCGAGCGCAACTCGGAATATTTGCAATGGCGATTCGCCCAGTGCCCCGATGTGCGATATCGAACATTGTGCCTCTGTGATGATCGTGATCGTCTCTTGGCCTATTTGACATACAGCCAGTCGGAAGGCCGGTCTTATGTGGGCGACATGCTTTTCGCCGATAATCGCGACTTGGAACTCTTACTGGCAGAATTTATCTGGGAACTTCGCCGTCACCGTAACACTGCCGTTACAATGATCTTTTACGGTGATCCTTTCATCGCAAACACACTACGGAAATTCGGTTTCTATCATCGCCAGTCGCAATGGAAAGTGATGATATATCCTAATCGCGATGAACTGGCCAATGCCGCCGCTTCGGATGACCGCGACGCGAGTTTCGCAAGAGCAACACAAAAAGAGAATTGGTTTATAACCCGAGCGGATATCGATACATAATGAGGGACGATTCAGTGAATAAACGATTCAATTTCGCCGAAAAATGTTTCGCTCTGTGCTGCAAAAAGAATATTCCGCCATGGGGCACTACGAAAAAAACCGATCTCTCACGGGAAGAATTAATCGATCTGCAGCGAAACGAATGGCAGCACTTCTGGGAACGAATGGATGTGCACATCCCGAACTTTAAGAACAAAGTAGTGGTGGATTACGGATGCGGATTCGGGTACGACAGTCTGTTTGCGATGCAATCAGGAGCAAAGCACGTTTACTGTCTGGAAGTATCCCAGACGCGTCTGAAAGGCGCGCGTGAACTCCATCTTTTGCATGGTTTCGATAACGCCACATACTTGGACAATACAAATGTCGAGGAATTGCCGTCGAAAATTGATGCGGGCGTCGACATTATTTTCTCCCGTGATGTCATGGAACACGTGCCTTGCCCGCGGGAAGTTCTGGATTCGATGTATCGCATTGCCAAGCCTGGCGGTCGGATATATATCGGTTTCTCGCCGTTCTATAAAAGCCCGTACGGACCGCATTTCAAAAACCACTGCGCGATCCCCTGGATTCACCTGATATTCTCAGAACAGACCATTTTGAATGTCTTCAAGGAAAAATACGGTCTGGACAGTTCGGTTAATTCTTACCAGGAGATAGAAGGCTCGGGAGTCAACAAGCTATCTTGCTACGACTACGAGAAACTGCTCGATGGTTTCGATTGGAGGCGAGAAAGCGAACTGACGAACAGATTTCACAACAGTCCACTCATTTCAAAAACATTAAACCTGCTAGTGAAAGCCATTCCTCTAAACAAAGTCAGGGAACTGTTCGTGATCAACTCTTATATCAGCCTGCAAAAATCACCGACAGCCGCTGAGGCGCGTCCGACAGATTCCGAAGAAGAGGTACTAATGGCAGGACCAGTTGACGCATAAATTGACTACTTTGATGGTATTCAAGACAAATTCGGCTCCTTTGCACGAAAAATTCTTGCTATCGCCGCAAGATTCTACATCACCGAGACTTGCTTCTACTACGCCAACAGATGGGTTCAAGCGTTCAATTTCAGCATAGCAACTTTCCTAATTGGCTAATTCACGAAGAAAATGGAGACTAAAGTGGTCGACCGACTTGACACGGTGAATCAGCGATGCTAAGCATAGAGTTTCTCATTAGCGCGAAATAGTTGGTAGCTAAGAATGAGAGAAGAGCGCAATCTGTGCGTGGATCTTAATCCGGTCCAAATGGTCATTCAGTTTTGAAAAATCCTTTGGTGTTTACGGATTTTGATGCCGATCTTAGTGACTTTGGCCACTTTTTCGGCCAAAGATTTAAGTCACGATTGCCACTGTCGATGAGGGTCCGTTCCGCTACAGCGGGGAGTATGGGCAGTCCGATTCGATGGCAAATTATCGGCAAAAGCAGTTTTGTTAGGATATTTGGCGAGCTTCGAACGCCGGAGATAATCGATGAGCGTACAGCATGTCGCGGAAGGTATTTCACCGTTCCTCAAAGAATTGATCGAGGATACACCAAAAGGTGAGCGGATTATGCACTGCTTGCAGTGCGGTAGCTGTGGCGGTTCCTGCCCCAACAGCGCAGATATGGACCACACACCTCGCAAGCTCTTCGCCATGATTATGGCCAATCAGCGCAACGAAGTTCTGGCGGCTAACACCCAATGGTGTTGCGTATCCTGCTACTTATGCACCACTCGTTGCCCCCAAGAGATCCCCATCACCGATCTCATGTACGCCCTGAAGCGTATGGCGATTGCCGAAGGTAAATCGGGTGGAACCAACGCACCGGCACTGGCCAAAACCTTCACCGATTTAGTGGATCGTTACGGTCGCAGTTACGAGTTGGGCATCGCCGGGCTCTATCATCTGCTGAACCGTCCAGTGGCAATGGCAAAGATGGGACCGATGGGATTGTCAATGTTCGCCAAAGGGCGGATGGCAATCCTGCCCACCAAAATCGATAAAATCGACCAGCTTCAAGCGATCATCAATAAAGCACGTGAGTTGAGCAAATAGGGTTATGGAACAGTTTTGAACTGTCATATATGTCTATGCTCTTCTTTAATATTTCGAATAGAAACCGCGGCCTGATAAGCTGCTGATAATAAAGACTCGGAAATTGGGAGTTGCGTCGTGAAGTATGCATACTATCCTGGTTGTTCCATGGAATGTAACGCGGCTGCGTATGAATTGTCCACGCAGGCAGTTGCAAAGTCGCTCGATTTCGAATTAGTCGAGCTAGAGGACTGGAACTGCTGCGGTGCGACCGAGTATTTCAGTCAGGACGAATTGACCGCCAGTGCCGTGGTTGCTCGCAACCTTGCATTGGTCGCCCCTGAAATGGACCAACTGGTTGCTCCTTGTGCGGCTTGCTACTGCAATCTGGCCAAGGTCGACAAAATGATGGGCGAAGATGCCGAAATGAACGGCAAGATCAACACGGCCCTGAAAGCCGGTGGTCTTGCATACGAAGCCGGCCGCGTCAAGATCCGGTATCTGCTGGACGTTATCTACAGAGACTTTGGCGAAGAAGGCGTCAAAGCCAAGATGCAACAATCGCTGGAAGGCTTGAGAATCGCCCCTTACTACGGCTGCCAGGCAGTACGTCCCATCAAGCGCGAAGACGACACCGAGTATCCCATGCAGATGGATGAATTGTTCTCATGGCTGGGCGCCGAGGTTGTCGACTTCCCCGTCAAAGCACACTGCTGTGGCGGACACATGACGCAAATCAGCGAGCCGCAAGCGTTTGAAATGATTCGCCGCATATTGCAAAGCGCCGTCGATTACAAGGCCGACATGATCCTCTGCATGTGCCCCATGTGCCAATTGAATTTGGACGGATATCAGAGTCGAGTAAGCAGTTACGCTGATAAGGAATTCAACATGCCCATCATTTACTTCACGCAGATGTTGGGGCTGGCTTTCGGACTGAATCCGAAAGACCTGGGATTTGGCAAAGAGCTGGTTCCCGCGTTGCCGACCATCGAGGCAAAACTTAAGTAACGAAACAATTATCGTTTATCGTATAAACTGACTGGAGGACGACGATGGCCGAAAAGGTCGGCATTTACGTGTGTCACTGTGGCAGCAATATCGCCGGTACGGTCGATGTGGAAGAGGTCGCCAAGTGGGCCGGTGAGAACATCAAAGACGTCGTGGTCTCCAAGGACTACAAGTTCATGTGTTCCTCGCTCGGTCAACAAATGATCGAGGATGACATCAAGGAAAAGGGCATCAACCGCGTAGTGGTGGCTGCTTGCTCACCGCATCTGCACGAAAAAACGTTCCGCCGCGCTTGCGAGAATGCCGGATTGAATCCCTATCTGTGCCAGATGACGAATCTCCGCGAACACGTCTCCTGGGTCACTAACGACAAGGCTGTAGGCACGGAAAAGGCAAAGGCGCTGGTTTCGGCTTCTGCCGAACGCGTCAAGCTGCAAGAGCCCCTGGAACCCATGTTCGTCGACGTCAATCACCGAACGCTGGTCGTGGGCGGCGGCATCGCCGGCCTGCAGGCGGCGCTGGAACTGGCCGACGCCGGTCATCCGGTGGTCCTGGTCGAACGCGAGCCCAGCGTGGGCGGGCACATGGCCCAGTTCGACAAGACCTTCCCCACGCTCGACTGTTCGGCCTGTATCCTCACGCCCAAAATGTCCGAAGCGGGACAGCACGAAAACATCACCTTGTTGACATACAGCGAACTGGAAGAAGTTACCGGTTCGGTGGGTAATTTCAAGGTCAAGATCCGTAAACGAGCCCGCTACGTCGATTTTGACAAGTGCACCGGCTGCGGTATCTGCCAGGAAAAGTGTCCCCGCAAGGTCATCGACGAGCATTTCGAGGCCGGTTTGGGATACCGCAAGGCAATCTACACGCCTTTCCCTCAGGCTGTGCCGCGAGTACCGGTCATTGACACCGAGAACTGCTCATTCTTTACCAAGGGCAAGTGCAAAGTCTGCCAGAAGATCTGTCCCACCGATGCCATCGACTACGGGCAGAAAGACGAAATAGTCGAATACGAAGTCGGCAACATCATCATGGCAACCGGCTGGAAACTCTTCGACTGTAAGAAGATCCCACAATACGGTTACGGGCGTCTGGCAAACGTCTTCACCAACATGGAATTCGAACGTCTATGTAACGCGGCCGGTCCGACGAACGGCAAGATCGTCATGCGTGACGGTGTGACCGAACCGAAAAGCGTGGCCATCGTCCACTGCGTGGGCAGCCGCGACACGAAATACAACGAACATTGTTCGGCCGTCTGCTGCATGGCCGCACTGAAACTGGGACACCTGGTCCTGGAAAAGACCGACGCCCAGGTGTACTCGTGCTACATCGATATGCGGACAAATCAGAAACAGTACGAAGAGTTCTACCAACGCCTTTTGGCGGAAGGCATGAAATTTGTGCGCGGCAAGGTCGCCGAGGTCACCGACGCCGCCCGCGGTCCCGAGGAAGAAGGCAAGCTGATCGTGCAGGTCGAAGACACGCT
>JAFGTN010000870.1 GCA_016934075.1 Pirellulales bacterium | reverse complement strand
GTGTCAGTCAAGACTATGTAAAAGAAACCTTCGCTTCGCAAAGCTTTCTTTTACATGTGCCCTTGACTCGCAATTTTGCAAAAGTCCAATTCTTATTCAGCCGTTCCCGGTTGCCATCACGTCAGTTCATCGACGGGTCGTCAGGAATATTCTTAATCTTTAAAGAATCAAGCAGCACGGAATTGCCGATCTGCTTGGCGACGGTTTCCCAGAGATCATCCTCGGCGTGGAATATCGTTTCCAGCGTGGCCGGAGTTACGTGCCAAGCTCCTTGCTTAAGCTCTTCTTCCAACTGTCCCCCGCCCCAGCCGGAATGGCCCAGGAATATCCGGCAACGATGCTTGTCCTGTTGTACCAGGTGATCGAGATGGACTTTTTGAGCTGCCAGATAAAGCCCGGGCATTATCTCCATCTCGGATGATTCCGCGTCGGTGTGTATCGCCATCAATGGTCCTGAAACCGGCCCCCCTAAGTTTAACGGACGGTGACCTTGACATTCCACATCGCTGACTTCGCTCCAGAGATCTTCCACAGAACGATCGGCCAGACGGTTAAGCACAACACCCAAAGCGCCTTTTTCGTTGTGCTCGATCATCAGTACGACGGAACGATAAAAGTTTTCGTCCGGCAACCGCGGCGTAGCGAGGAGTAAATATCCGGCAAGTGATTTCATTATTATTTCCGTCTAAGACATATTCTCGCTATTTTGATATCAGCAAGTTTCTTCTGCGGCATTATGCAGACATTTTCCCGGATAGTCAAGCTTGCTTGTGTTATTTATTGCCAACCCGATGTGGCACAATAACTTTGGCCGTATTTTCATTACGCTCTGGAAGCCCGCGCCAATCAATGATCCTTACCGCCCCGAGGATTATCCTTCCCCTGCGATTAGCCCAATCACCGAGGCTGGACACTTGGGCGGATGCAAGTATCCGGCCACCCAATCCTAAACATCCGCATCACTCGATTGCAAAGCCGGCCGCCAGCGTTCCAGGTGCTCAAGGCAAACAAGCGTGCCCTTGGCCACGGCCGTTTGTGGTTCGGCGGCGACTCGAACCGGCAATCCCGTTCTGTCGGCCAAAAAACGATCGAGGCCGCGCAATAGAGCCACCCCACCACAGAGCACCATGCCGTTTTCCACCAGGTCGGTTGCCAGTTCCGGGCTGCAACCGTCGAGTGTGGCTTTGATGGCTTCGATGATTCGCTCCAAAGGTTCGTCCAGCGCTTGGCGAATCTCTTCGCTGGTAATTGTGGCTTTTCTGGGCAAACCGCTTACCGCGTCCAGGCCGCTTATTTCACGCACCATCTCCTCTTCCATCGGTGCCGCGCTGCCGGCCTCTATCCTTAGTTGCTCGGAGGCCGGTTGACCGATATGCAAACTATAATGCCGCAATACATAATCGACCAGCGTCTGGTCCATATCGTCTCCGCCGGTACGGATAGATCGTCCGGATACCATCTCATTGAGACTAAAAACGGCTACTTCGGTCGTGCCACCGCCAATATCGCAGACCATATTGGCCAAGGGCTCGGCGATCGGCAGACCGGCACCGATCGCGGCCGACTTCGATTCGTCGATCAACAATACCTCGCGCGCGCCCGCCCGCTGTGTACTGTTGAACACAGCTCGTTTTTCAACGGGCGTAATACAACCGGGCACGGCGACTAACACCCTTGGCCGGCGTCCCAGAGGTCCCGGCTGCGCCTTGCGAAGAAAGTATCTCAGCATGGCCTCGCATTGGTGGAAGTCGGTTATAACGCCCGAACGCAATGGGCGTACAACTGAAATGCTATCCGGCGTGCGACCGAGCATCTGCCGCGCCAAAAATCCCACGGCGCATCCGCCGGAAAGGATTCGACCGCTTGATTTTTCCACGGCAACCACCGATGGTTCGTTAAGAACCAGCCCCCGTCCGACAACACTCACGAGCGTGTTGACCGTCCCCAGGTCAACCGCGATATCGGAACCGAAATACCCGAAAATTCGATTGAGCATCCGTGCCTATCGTGTTTGGTGAAAGAATTAGTTGTGCTAGTTTACTTTTATCCGTATTGTATGACGCTCTGTTGAAAAGAATCGGCCGGAGCGGACATAGCCGGCACTGTCGGGGCACCCGTGGTTTTGTTGGTCCCGTAATCCGAAACTTCCAGGTAGGCGAACACGGTGCCGATCAGCATAGCCACGAATGCTATAATCAGCATTGTGCTATAGATATTGAACTGTGGTTTTCGATGTGGTCCACCGGCCATGATTTCCGTAACGCCTTCTTTTTAATGTTCAGCAAGTCTCTAAAACGTCATGATCTCAGAGCTTCGATGTCACTCGGTCACCACGTAGAATTGCACCCTTGCGATATTCTGGGATGATCTTGCACACGGCCTTGTCAGGCTGTGTTTTGACGATTTCGGCGCGGCCCAGATAGCGTTCACTGCCGGAACCGATACGATAGATCTCCACGGTGCTGCCCTTTTTTATTCCGTCATCTGAACCGATGTTGATTTCAATGATGTCGCTACCGGGCGTGGCAGAGACTATGCCGCTGGTTTTCGGCATAAACGCGGCCGGATCGGCGGCCGGATCAATCTCATTGGCTCGCAGAACGTCGCGCATTCTCTGACTGTCGGCAATCAGTGTTGTTTGAATACCTTCGAGGCGCATTTTCTCATTCTGAAGCTGGTGCAATTCATCGGTTTTTTCAACCACCTTGATAAAGCTGGCGTCGCGATCCTCCTCGGCCTTTCTCTTGGACTTGCGAAGATTTACGACTTCGCTGCGCAAATCGGCCAGCGTCGCTTGTGTACGTTCCATCACGGCAACGGCGTCAGCCGTTGTTTTGTTCAAATTCTGTATTTCCGTCTCTCGTTGGTCGCGCTCACGGCGAAGCTCCACCACTTCGTTTTCGAGCTTGGCCACCTGGTCGCGTTTTGCAGCCTGTTCGTCGGCCAGCGTATCCTGGGCCTTCTTTAACTGGGCTTGAAAGTCATCGCGCTCTTGCCTGACCGCATCCAGTTTAAACTTCAAACCCTGCTCTTGGCCGGGACCGCCTTGGG
>JAFGTN010000869.1 GCA_016934075.1 Pirellulales bacterium | reverse complement strand
GTCCAGCGCGCCGCTCATGTCGCCGAAAGCTTCTTCGAGAAATCGCGTATTATCGCCCACGTATTGGATGGGCGTGTTGATTTCGTGTGCAATACCCGCTGCCAGTTGTCCGACCGATTCCAGCTTCTGGGCGTGGGCCAGTTCGCATTGTAGTTTTTTCTGCTTGGTGTTGTCCTGAACAACACAAACGATTCCCTGGATTTTGCCATCGCTGCCTAGCATGACCGATCCGGAAAAATTCACGGGTATCCGGCTTCCGTCTTTTGCCACGTACCAGCCTTCGAGGTCTCTGACTTGGCCGGCGCTAATCAGTGTACGGAGCATACCCATTTTACAGGGCAGCGGCCCTTGAGATAATATCGCTTGAACGAGTGCCTCTTCCCCTTCTTCTTCTTCTTCTTCAAATATCATCTGAGAAGGTTTTCCCACCAACTCGTCTTCTGTATATCCGAGCAACTGACACGTTGCCTCATTAACTGATATAATAGTCCCATCCGGGGTTGTAACGATTAGCGAGTTGACCATGGAATGAAAAATATTGTTGGCATAATCTTTGCTCTGCCGTAACGACTCCGCCTTCTCAACAATGGAGATGGCCGAAGTACCCAGTTGCGCGAGCAGTTCGATAGTGGCCATCAAGTGTCGAGAAAACTCTTTTTGCGAGAACATGGCCATGACGCCGATTGTTTCACCATTTCTGACGAAGGGGAATCCCGCGAATGATTGTAGATTATGTTCCGCGGCCCACTCCCGGTTATGCACGCGTTCGTCATTGACAACATCGTTGCAGATTGTCTTTCCGCGTCCTTGAGCAATCAGCCCGATCTTGAACATACCGAGCGGTACACGGCGGTGATCGCCGTCAATGTGTGTGTAGTGTCCCGCGCTTGCGACGAGATGCAGACATCGTTCCTTATTTGAACATGATTCGGAGAGGGCGCACTGAGGACACAGGTCGCCGGGTCTGATAAGCCACACTCTGGAAAAATACGCGCTGAAGTCTCGTACCAGTGCATTCGTCAGTGTTTCAGCAACTTGATTCACGCTCGTACAATCAAATAATTCCGCGTGCAGTTGATTTACCGCAAGAAGATCCTTGTTTGTGTGCTCCAGTTCTTGGGCCAGTTGCCACAGAGCTTGCTCTGATTCCAGTGTCGCGGATCGCGATTCTATTGAGTTTTCATTAAGGGACATGATTTGGTCAGGCGAAGATTTCGCACTATCAATGGGCATTGTCCGCATCCTCTGCAAGACAGTGATATTTTTGTGCTTCATCGAATTCCACACTAACAATATAGGGCGCCAATCCACTAAGCGGTGCATCATGCCCTACAGTTGGAATGCCCGCGATGAATCGACGTCAACAAAACGACGCGCAGAACAGTTTGTGGGATGACGATGAGTGTGCGGAAAGAAGCGATTTTTCACGATACCGGTTTTTACCAGTTTCGAGTCGATCGATTGTCTGCCCAGCCGCCCCCCATGATGCGTACATCTGGACGTGCTGCGTCGAACAGACGCGTCTATTTTTTACTTTTTACAGGTTGCCGCTTGACCGGGTGGGGTTTTCTCCGGGCTGCTTTGCCTTCGTCTTGGGGGCGGTATTGCTTGGGATCGAAGTTCGGGTTGGGGAGGGGACGGGCGGCGTTTGTATCGATTAGAAACTGTTCGATCATGGCGTCGAGCTGCTTGACGCGTTGCGGCTCGGATGCGGCGAGATCGTGTTTCTCTTCGATATCGTCGCGCAGATTGAACAGTTTCCAGCGGTGGGCGCCGTTTTCTCCGCCATGAAAGATGCGGATCAGTTTCCAATCGCCGTGATGCACGCTGACCGCCGGCGGCAGCCAATCGGGCACTTTCGGATCGTGTGGAAAGAAGGTGAAGATGGTATCGCGGGTGAAGGGCTTTCCCTTGAGCGCCGGGACGATGCTGACGCCGTCGAACTTCTGCCCTTCGCGTTTATCGATCGAAAGCATCTCGAGCAGGCTGGGATAGAAGTCGCAGCTTTGGATCATCGCGTCGCTGCGCGAGCCGCCGTTGACGACGCCCGGCCAGATCACGACACACGGTCCGCGGACTCCGCCTTCGTACATGGTGGCCTTGCCGCCTCGCAGGGGCGCGTTGCTGGTGGGCGAAGTATCGTCTACTGTATCGTACATATTGCCGCCGTTATCCGACGCGAGTATGATGATGGTTTTCTTCTCCAAGCCCAAACGGATCAAGGTATCGAGCAGCGTGCCCACCGCGTCGTCCATGCTTTCGATCATGGCGGCGTAAGTCGGGCTGTGTTGCGGATCGTTCGGATCGACGCGTTTTCGGTGCTTCTCGATCAAGGTTTTTTTGGCATCGAAGGGCGCGTGCACACTGAACATCCAATAGTTGAGGAAAAACGGCCGATCCTTGTTCCGTTCCATGAAGGCCACGGCTTCCTTGGCCATGCGGTCTTCGATGTGTTGGTTCGGCGTGTCGGGATCGAAGTCGGGGAACTTCCACGGCGCGACGTAACTGCCTGCCGGACCGGGGCCGGGCCAGTGGGGGACGTCTACATCGAAGCCGTGCTGCAGCGGCGAATAGGGCTCGTGGCCGAGGTGCCATTTGCCGAAATGGCCCGTGGCGTAGCCGTGATCCTTGAGCGCTTCGGCCAGCGTGTAGTACTTGGTATGCAGGCGCGTTACGACGGTGGGTATGGTCGATTTTTTATCTTTGGCCGCGGTTTTTCTTGAGGTTGCTTCAAGTGTTACCTTTTTAATATGGCAGGCCGGTGAGGTGATGCCCGTCCTGGCTGGACAGAGTCCGGTCATAATGCCGGCCCTGGTGGGAGAACACAGTGGGCTGACCGAGTAGGCGCGGGTGAATGTCATCCCTCGCGAGGCCAGCCGCTCGATGTTCGGCGTCTGGTAGAACTTGGTGGTTCCGAATAAAGTCGAATCGCTCCATCCGAGATCGTCGGCAAGGATGAAAAGAACGTTTGGACGCTCGTCGCCGAAGAGCACGTTGGATGATGCCAGTATTAAGATTAATGCTGAGATGTATTTTGTCATTTTTCGAAACGCCATGATTTGAGGTTTTTGCCATTTTTGTCTTGCAACTCGATGGATGCGACGTCCGCTCCGCCCGCGGGGAGAATCAGGCGGACGTGGATGATTTTCTTCTTTGCCGGTAATTCGACGCGATGTTCCTGAACTTCATCGCTCCCGCGGCAATCGAAAGTTACCTTTTGATCGGGGGGAAATACTTCCTGGCCGGGTTCGCGCCATGCGACGCCTGCCTTGCCGCCTTTTGCGGATTTGAAACGCACGACCGCCGTGACTTCGGCGGGCAGATCCAGCCCCATGGCGGCGATGAAGGGTTGTTGATGTCCGGTCTGGCGTACTTGCAGGGCACCGTTTTTAAGTTGCATGGTGGAGTTTCTGGCGATCCATCCTCTTATCGCATTTGATCCCCTGAGAGCCGGCGGCGGTTCGGGGGCCGGTTTGCCGTCGAGGTAGAAGTCGTAGTAATTCTCCCATACC
>JAFGTN010000868.1 GCA_016934075.1 Pirellulales bacterium | reverse complement strand
TTTAAATCAAGAGCTTGGATATCCTTAATGATGGGCGTATCGACGTTGCCCGTGTTTTTGAAGTAAATCGTCCATTCGACGATGGGAAAGTCGTTGTACTTAACGGCCACGCAGCGAACTTCCAGGCCCGTTTTGGTATCGGTCCAGGTCAGTGTGTGTTGCGTGCGGTTATCGTCGAGCTTTTTTTCGGTATTCTCGCATTTCCAGGTTTTCAGCAGTTCGGCCGACGATTTCCCGTCGTAGAAAAAAGAGAATGGCGGCGAGGGATGGGTGAACTGAGCTTCAAACCACTGTTTGGCATCGACCTTTTCCTCCGCGGTGACCGAAACGGCGCGGGCTATGGTGGGGGCGATCATAGCAATCAATACGGCAAGGGTCGTTAGTCGTTTCATGGCAGGATTCCGTTGAGGTGGGTTAAATCAAATTGCGATTAGCGGCCGGGCTAACAAGTCTGTCATCTGCCCGTCTGTCCTATTAATCACCCGCCCAAATAATCGCGTGCATAAACCTATTTACTTACCAGGCACCTTCGTGTCACCCTTCCACTGGATTACGCCGTCGACGACCTCGGTGGGCGCCATTGTGTTAAACAACCTGGTGGGCCAAGCCGCCAATCGCTCGAAGCCCTCGGGCACCGATTGCTGGAACTGGACGTACGCCTGGACCTTGCCTTTGGTCGTGTAGGTGACGCGTTTGCCTTTCAGCCCGTTGCCGAACACATTATAACCGGCCAGGATACATTCTTCCAAATCTGCGTGCAGTTTTGAATTGTCTGTCTGGCAGCAGATAATGCCGGTAGAAGGTGAAATATGCGGCTGCGAAAAATTCAAAACGATCATGCGGCAGTCCTTGAACTTGGCACGGACCGCCAGGCTGGCGAAGGATACTTGCACGGCGTTGTCTGGGTGGACCAGAGTGCAATCCTCAAAAACGACGTGTGGTGCGTCGGGCATTTTGTCCTGCCAGCCGCCGATGAGAACCGCGCCCGTGTCGCCGCCCCAATCCAGGGCGAGGAAATAGCAGCGTCGGAACATGCATGGTTCGTCCTTGCGCACGGCCGGATAGGCAACACCACCGCCGAAAGCACGCCCGATGCCCACGCAATCCTCGACCAGGACCGTGAAGGGCTTGCCGTTTTCGAAAGTAAGATCCCAAAACAGCCCGGCGTCGGCGCCCGTGGCATAAATATTCCGCAAAGCCCATCGATCCCATGCGATACTGGAAAAGTTGACCTTATCGTTGCCCTGACCCCAATTCTTTTTCGACGCCCGAATGTTGCTCCACCAGTCCCAGCTCTTGAAGCCGGTCTTGGGGTCGCCCGAATCGATAACAACCCAGCCCTTGGCGCCCGAGCCCAGCGAGCCGTCGACGTCGCCGACGAGAAGGTTGTACGACCCGGCCGCGCCTTTGTGTAAGGTCTCCAGGTTGGGCTCCATATAGTTGTCGGGCCGCACGATCACGCGATGGCCGCCCTTCGCGTCAGGCACGGCGTTGAGCGCATCCTGGATCTTATGAAAGGCCTTGGCCCAGGAACTGCCGTCGGAGTTATCGCCGGTTTTGGAAACGAAAATCGCCTTGCCCACTCGGCCGGCATAGCCATCGTCACCGGGAACGGGCGAGGCGGCCGAGAGCGGCACGGATAATGTAGTGAGAGCAATAAGTAGCAGAAGGGAGAACAGGCGTAGGTGGAACATGGTAACTCCTGGTTGAAAATGGTGGGTGTAGTGTTGGTGGGATTTTTGTGCAAATGCAAATACTGGGTAGCGGATAATTTGATAGATTATCAGGCGAGTTTGGCTGTTGAATACACAGGCGTGATTATTCGTCCTCCCAAGTCGCGCCTATCGGTCCCCCGTCGCTCATCCAACCCAGTGAACACCAGGTGCTGACATTAATTTCATTTTTGATAAAGTGCACGCTGCCGTCACAGAAAAGGCTATTGACGCCGCCCGGGTGACGGCTGCGCGATGCGACGTTGTTTCCGGACGTGGGGCCCGGCACGCAAGGCAGGTTGAGCGCGGGGTAGTTGCCAACGCCACCTTGGCAGAAGGTTGGGAAGTTTAGCAGGTTATCTGGCGCGGAACTGTTTGGTGTCAGATTCACGTGCAAGAATTGTGAGCCAGCGCGATTAGTAATCGGGAACCCACGTATGTCGTCGGGCTTGCCGGTGAGGTATTCGGAAAAGGCCATGGTTTTGGAAAGGCCGTCGGTGATTTCGCTGAACTTTGCGCCATAGTTGTACGTAAACACGGCCCAGCGTTCGCGTGGGAGAACAGCGGCCGAGTTCGAAACGTTGTTTGGGTTGTGGCCCCAGGTTTCGCCGTCGTTTAGACCGGAAACGATCTCCAGATAGTTAGTCACGAAATACTGCGGCACGTCCGTTGCGGTTGTAACCACACCACCAGTCGTTCGCTTTGTACGACCTCCCATGCCGTCACTAGGGCAAAGATAAACGGATACTCCCTTATCGTCAAGCATGTCGGGCCAAAGATTCTTGGCAGCCGAGTCATAGGGTCGCAGTCCCTGCTCCTGCATTTTTTTCATGGCATCATACATCTGCTGCTGTTCAACAAACGGCATAATGTAGTATAAAGCATTCGGCCAATCGACCCCATGCAGGCAGCCCATCGGCAAACTTCCATGGGCCGAACTGTAGTTATGCAACCCCACGCCGATTTGCTTCATATTGGCCGTACATTGCGAGCGCCGCGCCGCTTCGCGTGCTGCCTGAACGGCAGGCAACAGCAATGCGATCAAAATGCCGATGATGGCTATTACCACCAAGAGTTCGACAAGTGTAAAAGCTTTTATTTTTTGCATCGTTGTTTGATCCTTTGACGGAATGATCGCTATTCAATGTCTGGCAGACCGCCGACAGGTCCGCCGTCTTGTATCCATCCGATCGACTGCCACAACTGGGCGTCAATCTCATCCTGGAAGAAGTGGACGCTGCCATCGGCAAGCAGCCCTTGCACGCCGCCAGGATGGCGACTGCGAGAAGCGGCCACATTATCCGCTCCGGCCGCGCCGACACACGGCAAATTCATCGCAGGGTGGTTCCGAGCCGGATCGCCACAGAACGAGGGCAAGTTCAGCAGCAAGTCGGGCGCCGTGGTGTTTGGCGTCATTGAGGTATAGAGAAGTTTGCAGCCCGCACGATTGGTGTAGCAGAAGCCGCGGAAATCGTCGGGCAAGCCGGTTAGATATTCACTCACCGACAACGTACAGCTCGTGCCATCGGTAATATCGCGGATCCTGGCGCCACGGTTGATTCCGAAAACACCGCGGCGCGAGTTGTTGAACGTGGTCGGGTTTGACTGTTCGTTCCAGCAATCCCCGTCGTTTATACCGGAAAAAATCCCCAGATAATTCGTAATGAACATTCTTGCCGTTGCGTTGTCGCCGATGGTTGCTCCACCGCACGACTTGGTTCCTCCGCCCAGCCCGTCGCTAGGACAAAGATATACGGCAACCGGCTGGCCAAAAATATCGCCGCGCCAGGCGGTTCCGGCGTTTGTATGCCAGGGGCGGACAAGCGTGCCGCCCACGGCCGTCGCCTGGGCTTCCTGTAAGGCCTCGCTCAATTCGTAAAGCTCCATGAAGGGCAGCAAATATGTGTGAATCGTGGGCCACTCGGGATCGCCGAACTGATAGCCCTTGGCAAGCGCGCCCAGCGGAAACTGCCCATGGGCGGCATGGTAATTATGCATCCCCACGCCGATCTGCTTCATGTTCGATGCGCAGGATAATCGTCGCGCCGCTTCGCGGGCCGCCTGCACGGCAGGCAGCAGCAAGGCGATTAAAATGCCGATAATGGCGATTACCACCAGTAACTCGACCAGAGTAAAAGCTTTTTTATATTTCATCGCTACTTACTTTCCGAGCAAGATAAGTGGAATGATCACTGTGATGTGTTCCCCATTCGTTATTTACTCGGCACCTTCGTGTCCCCTTACATTGGATCACGCCGTCGACGACCTCGGTGGGCGCCATTGTGTAAAACAGCCTGGTGGGCCAAGCCGCCAAAAGCATGCGCCCCTACAAATTCGTGCCATTTTTCATAAAACGGGTTTGCACTCCCTGGACAAGTCGTTGCATGGAATCGGGAAAGTCGCGGGCCATAGGTGTGTCGGAGTTTTTTTGAGCCTTGAGCCAATCGAAACGGGCCAGCATGTTTTTCCGGGCTCGCTTGGTATGCGTAGCCATCGCACTGCGGGCCGCCTTCGGATTGCCGTCACGAACTGCTTGGTAAATATCTTGGTGTACCTGATAGTTCTCTTCATAAAACTTATGTAAAGGCCGTTTCCACGCCTCGGGCGTATCGGTGCGATGTCGGAACATTTGCAGCATTATCTGGCGTTCGGCAATGACCGTAGCGACTTGACGATTCCCGCCTACGCGCAAAAGCAACATATGAAAGGACATATCAGCAATCATCCACTGCCCCATCAAATCGATCATCCGCTCTTCGAACGCGGTAGAATCACTACAGGCTTTTTCGGTTTCAGCTCGAAAAGATTCCAGCAGCTTCTCCAAGCCTTTAAGAAAACAGGCCAACTCTTCCAACTCTTCAGGTTTGATGCGTTTGGCCACCTTGGTGACAGTAGCCGCCTCGAGCATTCCGCGTAGTTCAATCATTTCGAGCAGCTCTTGTCGCTGCATCTGACGAACGAAAGCGCCCTGTCGTGCAACTTGAACGACCAATCCTTCGCTGGCAAGCTGGGTGATGGCCTCGCGGACGGGAATGTGGCTGATGCCGATTTCTCTACCCAACTCAACAGGGGAGATATGGGCACCCTCTCTCAACCGACCATCGAAAAGTTTCTGCCGGATATGTTCATATGCCTTATTTTTAAGGCTTACCGGTAAAGAAGTAGCCGTGCTTAACGTGTCAAGATGTTCCATAACGAGATCCATATATTAGAATATATTCACAATATACACATAATCGAGGAGCTGTCAAGAATTCGCTATCAAAAAAGGAAAAACGCTTTCCATAGCTAATCAGTGGGAAGATATATGTCTTGTCCAATACACTAAGAAAGTCGTAGAAATGTAGGCGGATCGCTCGCTGGTGCATAAAGCATTGCTGAACGCGAGATCGGCATCACACCAACCGGACTGGCGATAGTGGCATGGTTCTGGCGGCGGAGAAAACTTTCCTCATACGGCTGAGCGTGACGCCGGTGCGCGGAAATGATATTTGCCCGAACTGATTCCCAGGACTACATCTTGATCGCGATCTTATAACATGGCAATCTTTTTATTCACTCACGGTAAAGTCAAGAACACAAAACAGCCGCTTAACTTGACGCTCTATAGCTCCTTAATACGAATATTGCGGAACTCGACCCGATCGCGGTGGCCCATGAAACCGATGTAACCCTTTTTGCGTTGAAGACCGGGGTGTGGAGAACCATCGACGGCCTTCGTACCATAGGGTTTCAGATCGGCGTCTAGGATAACGGTACCATTTAGTGTCACCTTCAGGTGGCTGCCCTTACACATAATCTCTTCGCTGTTCCACTGGCCAACCGGCTTCATGTGGCCTCGCTTGGCGGGTATTCTGCGGTAGAGCGAACCGTTGTATTGATAGTCGGCAAGGTTTTTATATTTGGGCGATGAATCGTCAAGGATTTGAATTTCCATGCCATCGGCCGGAGGCGTGCGTTTGAGTGGCGTACGGATGGCAACACCGTTGTTTCCGCCAGGCTCGAGTTTATATTCAAAACGCAGGATGAAGTCGGCGTATTGCTTGCGGGTAAGAATATGTCCCGAACCGCCTTTCTTTGAAACAAGCTTGCCGTCCTCGATCTGATAACCGGCAATCCCCTTTTGCCAGCCATCGAATGTTTTGCCGTCGAAGAGACTGACAAATCCCTTGGCCGCTTCCTCGGGACAAAGAACAGGTTTACCTTCCAAAGTTTTCTGTTCTTCTGCAAAAACTAAGGAAATCATGAGCATGAAAACGGCGGCAAAACAGGAATATCGCACTGGTGGGATCCTTTTCTCTTGAGGCGTAACTCTTTTTACAAATCCTCAGTATAACATCCACACAACCGGAATTCCAGGCTTACTGACAACGTCCATGATGCGTGAAGAAAAGGCAGCTTATGCTCGTGCTTCATCGGAAATCGGCCAAGCTTGGCTCGCGACGGGCGAAGGTATGGTACTGATAAGTTCCCGCAGAGAATGTTCAAGACCGTAAGTTTCGGCTAGCGCTTTGAATTCCTCAAGCGTCCGTAAGCCCAGCGGAATTCCATCTCGTAGGCGTTTTTGACGAGTTATCAGTTCAGGTTCGCCGGGAAACAGCACACGGCCACCCGGCTCCAATGGCGGCAACGCCCCCCAGCGCTCGATTAGTTCCGCAACCCGCTCGTGGAACTGCTCCAGAGGAACAAACCGTGAAATGTCGATGGCGCCGACCAAACCACCGAGTTTCCTGGGCTGCTTAAGATCTCCGTACATTTTGGGTATATCCGGCCCGAAGGGAGAACCGCTCAACATTGCACACAGGACGTCTATCATGAGCCCCAAGCCGGATCCCTTGTAGCTGCCGACCGGGTAAAGCGATTCAACTACTGCGGCGTCGGTAGTATCCTCCCCATTAGCGTCGACACCCCAGCCACTTTCAATAGGAACCTGCTCGATTTCCGCGTTAGCCACAGTGTTCCAGGGCACTTTGCTGGTTGCCATATCAAGGCAAAGTGCACCGTCTGTTTTATTGGTCCCTCCGGCTGCATTACTCGGAGAGCGCGGCGCTGTTATGCAAATAGGATTTGTACCACAGAAAGGCTTACGCGAACCGAACGGGAGGACCATGGAATCGACGTGCGTGAAGACAAAACCAATCATACCGGCATCGGCAATCTTTAAACCATAGTGAGCCAAAGCTCCACAGTGACTCGAATCGGCCACCGCTACCCAGCCGGCGCCCGTAGCCTGCGCCAGCGAGATCGATTCCTCGGTTGCACGATTCATCACCACCTGCCCAAGACCTCGATTACCGTTGATTCTGGCGGTCGAGGGACCTAAATTCTCGAGTATCATTTGCGGTCGAGGATTAATGCCCCCAGCCACAATCCTGGAGAGATAGTGCGGCAACCGAGCCACCCCATGCGAATCTATACCACGCAGGTTCGACTCGACAAGCATATTAGAGACTAATTCGGCATCGCTGCATCGTAAACCGGCCTTTGTGAACAGTTTTTCGCAAAATGCCTGCAAAACATTGTGTCTAACATTCTGAGAATTAAACCAAACTTGCGGCATTTTCATTAAGTTCCAGCAGATTTTCGTAGTTCGAGTGGAGTGTGCTAAAAGCCAATATAATATGTAATCCTGAATTATACAATGGTCATCTCTGTATAAAGTCGAAAACACATCTATTTGTTCTCATTTATGGCCATTCTTCCCATAAAAAAGCTTATATTGTTCACCTATGACACGCGCCAATCAATTCCTCGGGCCTGATCGTGCTTTAAGCTGGTTGAAAACAACCAGCTCGGATTATATAATATGCGTAATCACCCCAGAATTGACCGTCGTCTCATAGGCCGTCACCCGCCGAAACTCAATGCAACCAATAATTAACTGATATGCAGACTCTTCCAAGCAAACCTAATCGGCAGCAAATCATTAGACCACCGGTAACGCTATTATGTTCACTTATGCGAATAATCTTGTTGAGCGCCGCCGCCCTGCTAATTTCCATCCATGCAGCAATGTCATGTTTGGCGGCGACGGTATCGTCTTTCACGATCCGAACCGACCTCTTCGATCGGGGAAATGTGATCTCTTGCGCGCAAGGCAAGCAGTATGCCGACAAGCATCCGTGTATCTACAACGGTGGCAAGAAGCCAAACGCTACGCAATACGACTTGCTCTTTCCAGTCACGGCCGATTATACGATCGCAGGGCTTTATGCGGCCCGCAACTCACGCCCCGTCGACATTTACTTGGATGGAAAGAAGATCCACAGCGGTTTCGCCTCGACTACCGGGAGCTGGATGACCAGCACGGCAAAATGGGAAACACAGTGCAAGGTACGAATCACCAAGGGACGACATACAATCAAGCTGCAGGGACCGATGTTTTGTCATATCTGCGCCCTGCGGTTCAAGTCGTCGGTTGCTTTCCCGGATGATTGGAAACTAGAGAGAAGCATTGCACATACTCTTCATATTCCACATGAAAGAGAACGAGACATTGATAAGCCTTATCACCTCATACCCGAGCATCCATTTCTGGTAAAAGGCCGCCGAGAGCTTAAATTCGAGGTATTGCCAACAGACGAACTGAAACGAGTATTTCCGCCGCACAATGACGAGTTGACCTTGCCGCGCATACGAATTCCGTCAACGCCTTGGGTAGCCGTGCTAAACAATCCCGCACATAATCTCAATATTCAAAGTCCGATAATTGTGGGTCTTGTGCCGGATAAACTAACCAAAACACTTCGAAGCATTTCAGAGATGATCTCTGACTTCCGCACACAAGACGGCGTGACCAGCGGCTTCCTGGAGAAGCAAAACTCGTATGCGAATGAACTTGCAAAACAATGGAAACAAGTCGAAAAACTCCCCGATGGCAGGGCGAAATGGAGCTCTTTTTGCCGTTTATACGTCGAGGCCGCGCGATTGGAGTACGACGTCGCTTTACAAAATCCGCTGATGAATTTCGCGGAGCTTCTGCTTATTCGTCGTGGAGAAAAAACGCCTTTTTTAGGCTTGCCGAATAACTTTCATAGTAACTGCTCATTGCCCCGGCGAAGTTATGATGACGAAATCGATGTCCTCTCACCCGTGAGCCTGGCAGGAAAGCCAAGGCGCCTGTATCGCCCGAACGATTCGCATTTCGTCGGCGATGTGGACTTGGATTATGATGCCGGAAAAATGCTCTTTTCCTCGATCGGTACACACGATCGGTGGCACATTTTCGAGATCAACACGGATGGCAGCGGCTTGCGACAATTGACGCCCCATGATCTCGATGATGTGGATCATTATGACGGCTGCTATCTACCCAACGGTGATATTATTTTTGCTTCGACCGCGCCGATGGCTGCCGTGCCTTGCGTTAATGGTAGTGCCAAGATCGCCAACTTGTATCGCATGAATGCGGACGGACAAGGTATCCGCCAGTTGTGTTTCGATCAGGAGCATAACTGGTGCCCGACAGTTCTGCCCAACGGACGAGTGATGTACCTGCGTTGGGAATACACCGACACACCGCACAGCCACGATCGGGTACTGTTCCACATGAACCCCGACGGTACGGGGCAAATGGAGTACTACGGCAGCAACTCGTATTGGCCCAACTCGAACTTCTACGCCCGACCGATCCCACAGCATCCCAACAAGTTTGTGGGGATCGTAGGCGGGCATCACGGCGTGCGTCGTATGGGTGAACTTGTAATATTCGACGTCACGAAAGGCCGCCGCGAATCAAGCGGCGCCGTGCAGAGGATCCCGGGGCGCGGTAAACCTGTCGAAGCCATTATCGCCGATAATCTGGTCGACAACTCCTGGCCAAAATTCCTGCATCCCTATCCGCTGAGCGACAAGTACTTTCTTGTATCCGCGAAACCTACTCCCACATCATCTTGGGGCATCTACCTTGCCGACGTAAACGACCACATGGTCTTATTGCAGGAAAAAAAGGGCTATGCGTTGTTCGAACCGGTGCCCTTACGAAAAACACCACGACCGCCAATCGTGCCGGAC
>JAFGTN010000867.1 GCA_016934075.1 Pirellulales bacterium | reverse complement strand
GGACTTTTGCAAAATTGCGAGTCAAGGGCACTTAGATATAAATTGGCGGCGCAGCCGGCAAATTATATCTAAACGCCACAGAGATGTAAACTTGTTGTCTGTCAATGAATTAGTATCAGTCCAGACGAAAGCTCAAATGAGGCCATGCCATGTTTATGAAGCTGAACGACGCGTTGATATCGTTGTCAGTCATATTGCTGTGCGGGGCGTCCGCCGGAGGAACCGATACGAACGCGACTTGTACGGTTCCTTCCCCACAGAAAATAATGGCCGGCGAGTTGCCGCCGCCGGCTCCACGGGTCGAGTATGGCTTTACGCTCTCCGAAGGCGGTGGATTCTTCACAACCGTCAAAGGAAAAAAATACCCGGTGGAATCGAGCTATTCATATCCAAACGGAGGGGAAAACATACTCTGGGCTGGTGAAAAATCCCAGAACAATCCCGAAGCAGTATGGAAGGTCGCCACGAAAAAAATCGACGACAAGAATTTCACAGTCACGGCCGCGGGCAAATTCTATCGCATTGAGCGGCGCATTGCACTCTACGACAACCATATCGTCGTGAAGGACACAATAACCAACCTTGGCAAAGAGGTTCTGGGCATCATTCTTTCAAACCAAATCGCAACTGCCAAAATTTCTCCCAAATTGGTTCTCACGCCGAACAACTGCACGCTTTTTGTCGCGGGAACGGATCACGGTCTGACGCTGGTTGCTCTGGACGACCTCTATCAGATCCAGCATCACAAATATCACCGTGACGGCATGGCAGCCATAGCCACCGACAAGTTCGGCCTCGACGGCGGCGCGTCGTATACGATCGAGTGGGCCGTCTATCCGACGATGACGGGCGAATATCTGGAATTCGTCAATAACTTCAGAAAGGTCGAGGGCCTCAGCCGCACGGTCGAAGGCGCTTTCGCTCTGGTGGGTGAAGACGGCAAGGCGGGACCCGATGTCCGTGGCAAGCCCGTCACGGCCGAGATTATTGATGCCAAGGGTGTGAAATACGTAAGCTATTTTTATCTGATCGCCCCGCCCGACGATCCCGGCGCGTCGCTGGAAGGCATCGAGTTTACGGAATATCCGCTCGAAAGCGCGCTTTTGAAAAAGAGCATCGCCGAAACGCATCGGCAAAGTCCGGGCGTGAAGGTTGCATTCCACATCGCTCACGGGCTGTATTTCACCAACAAGCCCCAGCAGATTTTTAGCGATTCCCGGGTGATACGAGCCGATGGGAAGCAAATATTCTACGGCTCGGATTCACCCTCATACTATTGCCGGTTCATATCGAAAAAACATTTCGACGATGGATACCGGTGGTGGATCTATTATCCCACAGCCTCTAACTCATTCGGCAAGGCCATGATTGATGCAATTGACTATATGCTCGACGAGATCGGCGCCTCGAGCATGTATGCCGACGGTTTTTTCAGCGGATATGCCGGTGTGGGCGGCAATGCGGACGGATATACCCACGACATCTGGGACGGTTACAGCGTGGAAATCGATCCAAAAACCAAAACTGTCAAACGCAAGTTGGGCAGCGTTGCCTATATGGCGCTGCCCATCCTCAGACAAGTCGTCCGCAAGGTAGCAGCAAAGGGCGGCGTGGTGATTACTAACGGCCGATCAGGTTACAGGTCGATGTGGAAAGAACACTATTTCACCACCTGCGAGACCTCCAGCAGCGACAAACGGACAATCGAAAGCCTCTACATCGGCCCCACCGTAACCCCCTTCGGCGATCCAACGCGAATCAAAAACCGCGAAGGTCTTTACGGCGACGTGTTAGACAAGCTCAAATTGGGCGCACTGTATTTCTACTTCGGCGATGAGGATTTTGCCGTCAAGGATAAGATGATCGTCCGTCACATGTATCCTTTTACACGCGAGGAAACCCATGCCGGCTGGGCCAAGGGGCGCGAGAGAATCGTGACCATGAAACCGGGAGTGTACGGCTGGCGGGGCGATAAGCATCTGCATAGGGTGTACCGCAGCGACTCGAAGGGTTATCTTGTGGCCAATACCGATTTCAGCACGGTGGCCCCGA
Organism: Pirellulales bacterium; assembly: GCA_016934075.1. Classification (GTDB taxonomy): domain Bacteria; phylum Planctomycetota; class Planctomycetia; order Pirellulales; family Thermoguttaceae; genus JAFGTN01. The sequence continues at coordinate 14,199 of JAFGTN010000867.1, read as the reverse complement.
CGGGCGTCCGCACCGAACTGAAGCTGGCTGAGCGGCAAAGCGCGGTCGTTGAAAAGATACCCGTGGTGCTGGATACGGCCGGATGCATGAATGTGCTGGTGCATAAATACGACGCCGCCGGGCTCGATCTGTGTATAAACGGCCGCGGCAAGGCGCGATTGATTATCGCCGACGGAAAACTCTCCATCCAGCCCGAGAAAACATATAAGGTCGATGCAGGAAAAAGATTCACCCTAAAAGCTGATGCCGACGGGAAGTTAAAAGTGCCTCTCGTGCTGGATGGAAAAATGCCAGTGATAATTTCGGAGAAAAAGTAATGGACGACATGAGTTCTTGGCAGTGACCCAATCTCTCGCGATCGTGTACTCCTAACGTGGGGGTTCGCCGTGAAATTGCAGGTGAGTGTTTTTGGTCCTTGGCTATAAGGATCTCTCGGCATCGCCGGCTCTGCTGTCAAAAGGCTCGGCGATACCGTGGCAACTCGACCTTGAGTCGATTATAATGGTCATGATGGCTTTTTACATGCCGAAAAACTCAAAGAAAACAAGGTCATGAAACTCATCGTCCAAATTCCCTGCCTTAACGAGGAAGCCACACTTCCAGCAACATTGCAGGACATCCCGCGTGAGATCGCGGGGATCGATACCGTCGAAATCTTAGTGGTTGATGACGGATGCACCGATCGAACCGTCGAAGTCGCTCAGGAGATGGGTGTCGAACATGTCCTGAGCTTTCCAGGCAATCGCGGCCTTGGGCACGCTTTTGCTGCTGGTATTGATCGCTGTTTGTCACTTGGAGCGGACATCATCGTCAACACAGATGGAGACAATCAGTATTGCGGAGCCGATATACCGAAACTGGTTGAGCCAATATTGGCGCATCGGGCGGATATTGTAATCGGAGATCGAGAGCCTGATAAAATCGCTCATTTTTCTTGGCTGAAGAAAAAACTTCAAAAACTCGGGAGTGGTGTGGTTAGTTGGCTCGCGGGAACAAACGTACCAGACGTTGCGAGCGGCTTCCGAGCGTATAGCCGCGAAGCCGCGATGCAACTTATCTGTTCCACGGACTTTGACCACACTGTCGACCACGTGATACAGGCTGGTCGTAGACGGATCATTACTCGCTGCGTGCCAATTCGCACAAACGAGAGACTCCGAGAATCACGGCTGTTCTCAAACATTTGGGTTTTCGTCACAAGATCTCTTGGGATCATGATCCGCGTTTACTCGTCGTACCGTGCAATGCGGATCTTCTCAACGGTCGGCGTAATTACCGCCAGTCTGGGTTTTCTCATTGGACTGCGTTTCATTTACATCTTCTTCTTTGAACCGGCTTCCAGAGATCTTCATATACAGTCTCTTATCCTCGCTGCAATTCTACTAATCGCCGGCTTTCAGATGATTCTGACAGGTATAGTCGCCGACCTGATCAACTCGAACCGTTCTGTGCTCGAAGACCTCTCTTACCGACTGAGGCGTCTGGAGGATCAGAAGTTGCCACGATCCGAAGGCCCCAGGAATGAGTAACCACGGCTGTAGAACGTAACATGGCAACATTCGATTCATACCATAAAAACAGAAAGACTCGCCACTACCCCGAGCGTCTCATGGGCACTGCCTGGTAATTGCTATGAACATTCACTCAGAGAACACCCATGCGTCAACATGCCTTCTGACAAAACTCGGATGTCGCTTGCGTATAGCAGTAATCCTCGTGGTTGTCGGTTTCTTCCTTTTCACGTTACGAGATGGCCATGGCTGGGGAGGGGACTTTGCGCAGTACATTAACCATGCCAAAAATATATCGATGTTCAGGCATTACGCCGACACTGGGTACGTTTATAACACGGCCAATCCTGCGCTCGGCCCACGTGCCTATCCACCAATTTTTCCCCTGTCGCTGTCGCTTACGTACAAGGTATTTGGACTGAATCTGACGGCATTCAAAATACAGTTGGTTTTCGTTTTTGCTGTATTTCTTTGGGTGACAGCAAGGTTGTTTTCAAGCTCGCTGAGTGAGTCGTACATCCTCGTTTACCTGATTGTGATGGGGTTCTGTCCTATCTTTTGGGCCGAGAAGGATACTATCGCGTCCGAACACCTGTTTATTCTTTTATGGTATCTCACGATCCTCGTTGCGGATCAATGGTATCGCCACGGTAAAGTTTTTCACTCCGAATGGGTCCACGCATTCGGGTTGGGACTTCTGATCTACTTGACTTACGGCACACGAACGGTAGGGATCGTTCTCTTACCGTCCGTCGTGCTTTGTGAGTTCTTTGTTTCAAGGCGGCTAACACGTTTTGGCGTATGTGCGATCGGAATGGCGTCTGGATTGATACTGCTTGAGAAGATAATATTGCCGGCTTCCGGTGCGGGGTACTTGGAGCAACTCAGCAGACTAGATTGCCACCGTATAGCTGCAAATATACATGCCGATGTCGTGTCATTCTCCACCATCTGGGAGAACGGCTATTCGGAGGGTGTTCGAAAAACTGCCGGCGCGATCCTGAGTCTTGTTGGAATCATAGGCTTTTGTAGAGGCAATCTTCCCAGACCTTCGTTTTTGGGCGTTTCGATGGTACTTTACCTTGGACTTGTTGTCTTGTGGCCTTCCGCGGCTTGGCTCCGAATGGTGTTACCTTTACTTCCCGCCTATCTGTTCTATGTGCTTCTGGGAATGGATTTGCCGACAATTCCAGCAAAAGTTAGGCGTTGTGTACTTGCATGTTTCTGCCTGTTTTCGATTGCCTCATACGTTGGGTGGTATAGCCAAGCTGATTATGGTGCAATTGACGGGGTTGAGACACGTTCCGCCGTGGAACTGTTCCAATTTGTGCGCGAGAATACGCAAGACGATGAGCTATGCCTGTTCTTCAAGCCCCGGGTACTTTGTCTCTATACGGGGCGACGGGCGACGGTATATCCAAGCAATTTCAACAATAGAGATACTTGGGAGTATGCAAAGTCCACGGGAGTATCTGTGGTGATCGTGCGCTGCAATCCTGAGACTGGCGGGAGATGGAATTCTATTTACCGAGGAGAGGTCGAAATGGCAGGGAGAACAACCGAGCTTGTCGAGATATGGCGTAACGATGACTTTCGTGTGTTTCGGGGCCCTTGCACCTTCGACACGCATTAGTGACGGAGAAATGGTGGCTAACTCGGTAAAATGACTTTCAAGGAGGGTGTAATGAATAAGTTGCTCACAAATGCGCGGCGAGCGAAGGTTTGCAACGGATTGCGATTCCCGTCAGTGAAAGAAAACATTCAGAGCAAAATAGAGGCGTTCCAACTATGTTTTTCAGCCGGTTATGTGTTCTTTTTCTAATCCTGGCCATGGCGGCATCGGCAACGGCAGCACCAATCGATATCGGCTCACTTCTGGAATTGCTAGTGGACGATTATCTGATCGAGAAGCTAAGCGGCGACGCTCGTCTCGAATTGCATCATCCGGCGCCGCAGAACGTCGTGTTTCATACCGACCGTCCTTGGGAGGGAAACTCGGTTTTTTATATGACCACCTTCCGCGACGGCGACGTTTACCGCATGTACTATTTTACGAACAACTGCCTCTACACGAAGGAGGGCACGAAGTCGACCAAGCATAGTTACTGCTACGCCCAGAGCAAGGACGGCATCCAATGGACACGACCCAATCTGGGCCTGTTCGAACGTGAAGGATCGAAAGACAATAACATTGTCTGGGAAGGGAAGTTGGCCGTTAATTTCGCACCATTTCGTGATGAAAATCCCAACTGCGCTCCCGATGCCCGTTACAAGTCAATGTGCGCGGTTAAGACCGGGCCGGGTGGTTTCGACCAGGCATTGGTGCCCTGCAAGTCACCCGACGGGATTCATTGGTCGCCCATGTCGGACAAGCCGGTGATTACCAAAGGCACTTTCGATTCGATGAACCTTGCCTTTTGGGACTCAGATCGGGGCGAGTACCGCGAATACCACCGCGACTTCAAAAATGTCATCCGCGACATCCGCACGTCGACCTCAAAGGATTTTGTACACTGGACGGAGTCGAAGTTTTTGGGGTATCAGCCCAACAATTCCGTCCATTTGTACACTAACATGATTGTTCCCTACTACCGCGCGCCGCACATCTTGCTGGGATTTCCCACGCGCTACATCGACCGCGGCTGGACCAAGGCAGCCGAGGCTCTGCCTCAGTTGGATCACAGGCGGATCCGAGCAATTACAGAACAGCGTGAAGGCACGGCGGTAACGGACGGAATGTTCATGAGCAGCCGAGATCGAGATAACTTTAATATTTGGCCCGAATCATTCATCCGGCCTGGTCTTCGCAACAAAGACGGCTGGTTCTACGGCGACAACTACCAGGGCTGGGGCCTGGTGGAAACGAAATCTCCGATTCCCGGCACGCCCGATGAAATTTCGATTTACATCAATGAAGGCGTATCGCAGAATCACCCGGGTTGCGTGCGACGCTATACGCTGCGCGTGGATGGATTCGTTTCACTTAGCGCGCCTATGAGCGGTGGCGAGCTTATCACGAAACCGCTTACATTCAAAGGTAGCCGCTTGATGTTGAACTATTCGACCTCAGCGGCAGGCAGTATTCGCATCGAGATTCAGGACGAGGCCGGGAAACCGATCCCCGGTTTCACGTTGGACGATGCCCCCGAACTTTACGGCGACTCGCTCGTACAAGCGGCCTTGTGGAAAGACGGATCAAAACTGAAACAGTTGTCGGGGAAACCAGTTCGCTTGCGATTCGTCTTGAAAGACGCCGACATCTACTCGTTCCGATTTCAATGAGAAACGCCAAAAACGGCCGCCTCCAACCACTTCACCACGAGTCACTCGGGCAACGCTCCCCGCGGCTGTTTCTGCTTCTCTTCATCTATTATTCTCCCTCTTTCTGTCGCAATTGGGCCGGCATGTTGACTAGCCGCCATCAGTCGTCGATACTATATTCCCGTATTACCATGCAAGTCCAGCAATCGAAGGAGCATGGCAAACGGAGTATCCAAGACTGTAATTAATATCATGCTAATACTTGCCGTTGATCTTGGCAGTACGAATTTCAAGGCCGCCGTTTTCGATAATAGCTTGACGATCCTGGGAGCGGGATCTTGTCCCCTGGAATATCGCTTCGCGGCGGGTGGTTGCGTGGAACTCGATGCCGGGCACGCCGTAGAGGCCTTCGATGAGGCCGCGCGCGGTGCAATTGCCTCGGCGGATATTGCGTCGGAGGATATACATTGTGTGACGCTGACAAGCCAGGCGCAAACGTTTACGGTTGTCGATTCCCGGGGACAACCTAAAATACCGTTCATCTCATGGCAGGATACACGCGCGGGCGAAACTTGCCGCGAATTGGCCGACGGTGATGAGCTTGCCGATTTCGGTAATCACGCCAGCTTCGGGCAACTGCTCGACGTCCTGCAGGTCTGCCAACTTGCGCACATCCGACACAAACGGCCGGATTTGATAGAGCCCGACGATAGCATTTTGCATCTTTCCACATTCCTCGCGCGGCGTCTGATCGGACATTCGGTGATCGATCGCAACCTGGCGGCCATGAGCGGGCTATATTCATTGATCGACAACGATTGGTGGCCGCCGGCGCTGGCGGTGTGCGGCCTTGCGACCGAGCAGCTTGCATCGCTTGTTCCGATCGGCGCGATCACCGGGCAAATCATCGAAGATGGCGATTGCAATTTGTTGCCGCCGGGGATCCCCGTCGTGTTGGCCGGCAACGATCAAACGTCCGGCGCTTACGGAGCGGCTCTGGAGGAAGGTCTCAAGGTCGGGCAAGGCGGAGCACTTCTGCTTACCCTCGGCACGGCCCTGGTGGCATACGCTTGCACCGCCGAACTGGCCCAGCCGAGTGGAGTGCTGGTCCGCGGCCCATATCCGACTGGATTATACTACCGGTTGGCGACCGATAGTGGCGGAGGTGCCATCGTCAATTGGGCTAAAACGGTGCTACAAGGCTGCGCGAGCGACGCCGAGTTTTCAGCACATGTGGAAGAGGCCCAGCCGGGTTGCCAGGGCCTGATCTTCGACGCTGATTTGCCCGGCGGCCGAGGCGCCTGGCGGAATTTGGCCTTCTGCCACACCAGCGCCGACATGGCCCGGGCGGTAATCGAAAGCCTCTCGCGCCGCATGGCCGAGTTGGTCGATTCGATGGAACTGGATCTTGAAAGAATGAGAGTTCTAGCCGCCGGCGGTGGCAGTCGCTCGAAGGCATGGGTGTCGATTCTCTCACAGACCATGGGCTGCCCCATAGAAATCACCGATGCCGATCCCCTGCGCGGTGCCGCGCGAATGGGACGGGAATCTTTTGGAGGGACGTAAATGGACTTGACTCGCAATTTTGCAAAAGTCCAGATATAACCCGATTAATTTCACAAAACAACATTGAAGCAAACAATGAAATCACGCGATAGAGTCCATGCCGCCCTGCGGCGCGAACTGACGGATCGAGTACCGATTTTCATGTGGTTCCATCCCGGGACTAGAACGCTGCTGGCCGAAAAGTTAGAGATCCCATCGAACCATATCGATACAGTGCTGGGAAACGATGTCCGCATGACCTGGGTGAATAACAATTACGCCATGGAAGGAATTGTGCATGAACACGACGGGCAGTCGCACGTCGATGATTGGGGGATCCGTTGGGTGAAAGATGGACCGTACAACCAAATCTCACATTTCCCGCTTGCCGACGCTTCCAAGGAAGAATTGCTTGCCTACGAATTTCCCGTCGAACGTATCGAGTTTCTGCTGTCGCGAATGGAGCCGATAGTAGAGCAGGCCGACGAATACTTTATCGGCTGCGATGTGTCTCCGAACGTGTTCGAGATGTACTGGCGTCTTCGCGGGTTAGAGGCGGCCATGTGCGACATGGCGGGCGAATTGGAACTGGCCGGCGAAATGCTCGGGCGTTGCGGCGATTTTGCCGTGCGGCTTTCCGAGTTGGCCTGCCGGAGGTTCCCCTTGGATTGGCTCTGGGCCGGCGACGATGTTGCCAGTCAAAGGTCGATGTTATTCAGCCCCCAAACCTGGCGAAATCTTGTTAAACCGCACCTTGCCCGTTGTTTCCAGGTCGGCAGGTCGCACGACCTCTGGATGGCTTACCACTGTTGCGGAGCGCTGCGGCCGATAATCCCCGACCTTATTGAGATCGGGCTGGATGTGCTCAACCCCATTCAGTGCAACTGTCCCGGCATGGACGCCCTGGAGTTGAAACGCGAATTCGGCGCGGACTTGAGCTTCATGGGCGGGGTCGATACACAAGATCTTCTCCCAAATGGTACCGCGGAAGAGGTCCGCCGCGAAACGCGCCGCTTGATCGATGGCATGACATCCGATGGTGGAGGCTACATCCTGGCCGCCTCGCATACCATCCCGCCGGAGACCCCGCTCGAAAACATTTTGGCCATGTATGCCGAAGCGGGAATCTCGCGCGAAGAGATATTTGATCGCGCCGCGACAATCCGCAGTGGAATGTCGAAATCAGAATGAAGAAGGAATGAGGGAATTAGGAATGACCAAGGTTCAATGATCAATGTTCAAATCCGAAGTCTGAAAACTGAAGTCTGTCGCCCGTAGTCTTACAAACTAACCATCTCACCAAGAAAACGGTAGAACACTTATGCAAGCCGAAGTCATCTCGATTGGCGACGAAATTACCAGTGGCCAATTGCTGGACACCAACTCGCAATGGCTAAGTACGCGCCTGGCCGATATGGGGATCCGCGTGCTGTACCACACCACCGTGGGCGACGATCTGGCGGCCCAGACCGGAGTATTTCGCCAGGCCCTCAAACGAGCCGACGTTGTAGTGGCAACCGGTGGCCTGGGCCCCACGGCCGACGATCTTACCCGCGAAGCGCTGGCAGCCGCCACCGGCCGTCCCCTGCAAATGCGCGAAGAGGCCCTGCAACACATCCGCCAACTCTTCAAACGGCGTAAGCGGCAAATGCCCAAACGCAACGAATCGCAGGCGTTCTTCCCCGCCGGCAGCCGTATCATTCACAATCCCAACGGTACCGCGCCGGGCATAGATATTCAAATCGAACGCGACGGCGGTGAATGTCGTTTCTTCGCGTTGCCGGGTGTACCCGCCGAAATGCGCGAGATGTGGAAGGGCTCGGTGCAAGACGCCTTGCGACAGCAGGGAGCCGGACATCGTATAATCGTGCATAAAAAGATCTCATGTTTCGGGGCCGGTGAAAGCCAGATCGAGGCCATGCTGCCCGACATTACGCGCCGCGGTCGAGTTCCCGCGGTGGGAATCACCGCCAGCCAGGCAACCATCAGCCTGCGGATCACCGCAGAAGGTGACAGTGAAGAAGAATGTCTCGCTTCCATGGAACCCACGATCAAGACCATCAATGATTGCCTGGGCGATCTGGTTTTCGGCCAAGACGAAGATCAATTACAAGACGCACTGCTGCGGCTCTTACGACGTCGTGGGCAAACCATGGCGACTGCCGAATGGGGAACCGCCGGCCTGGTTACCCGTTGGCTGAGCATGGCCGCTGATGCTGACAGAACCGGCAAAGAACACTTTCTCGGCGGCGTTGTTTCTCAAGGCAAAGCTATGCCGGAAGGGCTGGACTTGCCCGCCGATGTGTTGCCCAAGGACCTTTCGGATGAAAAGGCTGTCGATGAGCTGGTTCGCCAAATGGCAACCGCCTGCCGACGCCGCTTCTCCGCCGACCTGGGGCTGGCAATCGGGCCGTTTCCCGCCATTGCCGCGGACACGAAAACTATAGACGACAAGCCACACACTGTCGCGGCCGCACTGGCTACTCCGCAAGGCGTATTGATGCAACGCCTGCCATTGCTCATCCATCCGGCATTGCGGGAAATATTCTGCGGAAAAAATGCCTTGAACTTCGTACGGTTGCGACTATTACGTTGACTTATGGCAACATCCACACCGTCCTGAAGAAAGCAAAATTAGTGCAATCCTTTCCGCACGCCTCGAAGAGGCTGATTTTTCCGCAAACGGTCGGTATTCCCGGCCGGAAAAACGGACACGCCAATTACACTCGAAGCTTATGAGGGCTTCCCGCCGTCATCGCGCGGAGGGTTGCATTCCACCTTTTCAGGTGGTATCTGAAAATTCAGAACCATCTTACCATAGAGTTATTGGGCAAACTTTTCCAATAGGCAACAGAGAATGGCAACAAGCAGATTTGGAAAGTCTCGTCGCTCGGATTCCAGGCCGCGCCGATCCACTCGTTCTTCGGTTTCACGCAGGCGCCCGCCGTTGCTTCGCGGTGGTAGACCTAAAAGTCACTCGAGTATATTCCGCCTATCTCGCATGGAACACCTCGAGCCGCGTCGCGTTATGTCGGTTTCACCGACGTTGGCCGCTCTGAGTGATGTTACGCTTGCGGCCGGCGCGCCTTTGCATATCGCGCTCGATGCGGCCGACGGCGACGGCGATAACTTGAACTTCTATATCAGCATCTCCAATGAAAATATCAGCGGTGGCAGCCTTAGTTATTTGATACCTCAAGGCAACCGCAGTATGCTGATTTCGACCAACTACGGCGACATGGTTTTCGAGCTTTTCGAGCAACGTGCGCCCCGCACTACAGCGCGGATCATCGAACTGGCCGAAGCTGACTTCTATGACGGCCTGATTTTCCATCGCGTGGCCGAGTATTCCACCGGCGAACCGTTTGTCATCCAGGGCGGCGATCCCGATGGGGACGGCACGGGCGGCAGCGGATTCGATTTCGACGACGAGTTCAACGACACCTTGCTGCACACCAGCGCTGGTGTTCTATCGATGGCAAAGAGTAACGACGACACCAACGATTCGCAGTTCTTCATAACCGGCACCTCCACCCGGCACCTGGACTTCAACCACTCGATCTTCGGTTTCCAGGTCGAGGGTGGAGACGTTCGCCAGACTATCGAACAGGTCGCCGTCGACGAAAACGACAAGCCATTGACCGACGTGGTCATGGAATCCGTTCAGATTTTCTACGACAACGAAAACGGTGTGCTCATGCTTTCTGCCCCGGAGGGTGCCAGTGGTACGGCCGATGTTACTGTCACTGTCGATGACGGTAACGGCGGTACGACCTCGCAAACGTTCCAGGTGACGATAGTTGCCGACACCGACACCTCGGCCAATTCACCGCCATATCTGGGCGAGATAGACGACGTGGAAACAACGGCCGACACACCGGTCAGCTTCTATATCCCCGCCACCGATCTCGAAGGCGATAGTATCTATTATGCGGGACTCGTGTCGTCCGACACCGATGATCTGACTATTGACGTAGATTCTGTAACGGGCCTGGTTACGGTCACGCCCTCGGGCGGAATCACCGGAGTCTATGATATCGTCGTAGGCGTACAGAAAAGCACCGGCGGCAATTGGGACACACAGATGGTTCCGGTGCTGATCAATCCGGCCGCGCCCACCAGCATCGATCTCTTGGCGAACAGCGATACGGGCGAAAGCGCTTACGATAATATCACGGCTCTGAATAACACGTCCGGCCAGCCGTTGAGCTTCCTCGTCGGTGGTACGGTGCCCGGCGCCATGGTTTCGCTTTACGCTGATGGGCAACTGATCGGGCAAGGCCTTGCCAACGGCACGGCCACGCTCGTGACGACCAACAGTTCATTAACGCTTTCCCATGGCGATCATTTGTTCACTGCACGACAGACGCTCTTCGACGTGGACCTGGAAGTCGGCAACCGCGACGAGCAGGTCGACCTGCAAAGCGAACTTTCTTCGCCACTGACGGTGACCGTCGATACGGTCGCGGCCCAGTTCACCAACACAGCTCCGACCCAAGCCACGGCCGGCATTTTGTATGAATATCAGGCCACCGTAAACGAAAGTGGAGTTACCTTCAGCCTGCAAAACGCTCCTGCCGGCATGACCGTCAGTTCCTCCGGTCTGGTATCCTGGACGCCAGGTGCGCAACAGGCGGCCCAGCATTCGTTCACCCTTATTGCCACCGACCTGGCCGGCCACCAAACGCCGCAAGCTATTACAATCGATCTGCTACAAGGCCCCGATGTGCAGCCGGTCGGCAACCAGGCGGTCGACGAAGGCCAAACAGTTTCATTCACGGTATCGGCCACTCCCCACGGCGATGACGGACCGCTCGTGTTCAGTCTCGTCGACGGCACCCCGGCAGCCGCCACAATCGATCCCGATAGCGGAGAGTTCAGTTGGATCACCACCGAAGCGGACGGACCGGGCCAGTATACGATCAACATCCGCGTCACCGCCCCCAGCGGCGCCAATCACGTCGAATCGGTGCTGGTATCCGTGGGCGAAATCAACCAGCCGCCGGTGCTCGATCCGATAGACGACTTGTCGGCCGCTGAGGGACAACTGATAGATTTCGCGGTCTCGGCCGGCGATCTCGACCTTCCGGCGAATCAGCTTTCGTACAGCCTGTTGGGCAACGTACCCTCCGGCGCGGCAATCGACGGCGACGGACGCTTCACCTGGCGGCCTGGCGAGTCGCACGGGGGTGGCAGCTATGCATTTACCGTGCAAGTTTCCGATTCCAAAGGTGCAACCGACGAACAAACCTTCACCGTAACCGTGGCCGAAGTCGACCAGGCCCCGCGGTTCGATCCGGTCGACAATCAATTGGTCATGGCCGGCAATACACTGCTGGTCCGGGTCGAAGCGGTCGATCCCGACCTGCCGGCAAATTCGCTCCACTACCAGATTGAATCCGGCGCCCCCGACGGGCTCACCATCGATCCCGACACGGGCCTGATCTCTTGGACCGTGCCCACGGAATACACGGCCGGCCCGTTCGATCTCGTGGTTCGCGCCACCGAGGTCGGTGCCGACCAACAGCCCGGACTGAGCACCACGGCCACCTTGCGGATTACGGTCTTTTCGCCCGCTTCGGCATGGCTGATGATGGGCCAGGCCCTAAGCGCTCCGTCACTCGGTGAAAGTTTTGTCGCCCGCGAGGCCATCGATGCACTACTCTCCGGCTCGCCCAATCCTAGCGGTGCGGCGCTAAGATTCGTTCCGGTATCCGTGGCCGCGGCGATCGGTTCCGATAATGGCCTGCTCGGTTTCGAGTTGTCCTACAGCGGCGGTAGCGGAGGCCGGCCGGTTGCCTCTGACGAAGAAATCGACGAAAACGCCAGTGGTGAAAATCCCGAAGCCGATAAACCCAAGGCCGATGACCTTGACACTCAAGTTCTAAGCATACCTAAGATCTCCAGCGAAAAACTGGACGAAGCGGAACTCGTTGAATTGGAAAACGATGCCGAAACACCAAGCGACGCCGAAATGGCACAAGCCGTGGACGCGGCTATCGATGATCTCGACACCGAAGAGACGACCGACGACAGCGAGGCATGAACCATGCTAAGCGCGAAGCGCAAGCGAAGGGAGTGGGACGCAACGGAGCAGCACCGGTTCTTGAACCGGTGTGACGTAGACACAAGAGACTTTGGTTGCCCTGTATCCTTCTGCGTTAAAACGTCAGCCACTCGATTCCATCTTTGGTGGCGCGGAATTTTTTGGCGCGAATGCTCGAACCGGCTCCTTCTTCGTAATAGATGATCAATATCGAGCCGTCCTTAAGCTTGACCATCGACGGATAGGCGCCTCCATGGTTATCGACCATCACATTCTTGCTCCACGTTTTGCACTCATCCAGACTGTAGTGCAGGCTGGTCTGCGGCAATCGGTGGGCCAGCAGAATGATGTCGTCGTCGGTGCGAAGCAGGTAAGGGCAATGGGCCGGGAAGCCGATGGGCTTCGATACCGTCCAGCTCTCGCCGCGGTCCTTCGACACGCTGTAACAGGCGTGAGCACGCAATACCGCGTATAGCGAACCGTCCTTCAGCTCGATCAGGTCCGTTTCCGCGTCCAGCCGAATGCCGCCGTTATCGATATCAACCACCTTTTTCCAGGTCTTGCCCTTGTCGTCGCTCAAGCCAATTGCGCCAAAGGCTGTATCATCTTTTTCGGAGTATAAACCCAGCGCCAGCCGCCCGTCGCTGAGCACGCGGATCGGTGAGCTGACATAATAGCCCGGATAAATCACCCGTGGCTTCGACCAGGTCTTGCCCATGTCGTTCGACTCGATCATCGACGTCCCTTCGCAGGTCCATCGCTCGCCTGGCTTCTTCGAAGGGATCAGCGTGAAGAATGTGCACAGCAATCGTCCGTCGGGCAATTGCACGATCGATGGATCGCGGTCGTCATTGGGGCCGTCGTAAAGTACCTTGGCAGGGCTCCAGGTCTTCCCTTCGTCGCTGGATATACAGTACGAAATCCGTCCACCCTTGGGTAACTTGTCGTTGGGCATGGCCACGTGTCCGTAACCGGCATAGAAGACGGCCATCAGCCGCCCGTCGCTCAGGCGGCAAACGTCGGGAAAGGCCTCGTAAGCGCCCGCGCCTGCATCTTTACAAACGTAGACGAAACTGGGCGGTGGGACCTCGAATTCGGCGGTGGCCTTCTTCGCCGCGCCGGTCACGATGATATCCTTCACCTCTACAAGGCCCTGTCCGGCATAGAAACCGATTCGTCCCGCCGGTCCGGCCGGCGATTTGGCCTCGTAGAGTTGTTTGCCGTTAAGTGAAACTGTCAGCGTATCTCCACGTCGTTCGAGCTTGGCCGAATGCCATTTGCCGGCCGGCTTATCCAGCTTACTCACCCGTTTGATCTCGTTCCACTCATTAGCCTCGTCCGAACGCACCAAAATCGCCTGACCACGATCGAGATGGACGTAGTCGTAATGCTCCGCGTCGGTGGCCCCGATCATGAAGCCGCATGCCAACACGCCCTGGTCTTGCGGTTCGACCTTGAACTTCGCTTCCAGGGAGACGTCTTTCCACTCCAGCGGAAGATAAACAGCCGTTGCCCTGTCGCGGCGGCCGTCCAGACGCAGGCAGCCGTCCTTGATCGAGCCCGGATCGCCCATGAACTTCCATTGCTTGGCGGCGTCCTTGGCGTTCAGATCGATCGAAAGTTCATCGGCACTCAGCCGCGCGCTGCAAAGTGAAAATAAGGTGACGATTCCAACTACAATCGTGAAAATACATAAAATTAATTTGCGATTCATTTGTCTACGCTCCTGGGCTGGATGGTTCGCGGACCGTCGAAAAAGGTCTTGGAGGGGCGACCCTTTATTAACGATCTGATGGAGTGGCGGGAATTGTGTCTACACGCAACATTCTAGCGCGC
>JAFGTN010000866.1 GCA_016934075.1 Pirellulales bacterium | reverse complement strand
GGGAGAAATTTGTCTGTGTGGGGCGCGCGTCTGGCGCTGAATCAAAAGGATGTCAGATAACTACCATTGTTGAAGTAGCTCCCCGGTAGGTTTTGGTTAGTCTGTTCTTTGGAGGAGTGCCAATGAAGGCTAAGCAAGTTTCTTCGATTATTCTCGACTATTGGGCGACGAGCCAAGCAATAGCAACCGATCTCGATACAAATGCCGTCGGTGTGTTTTTAAGAATGCTGTTGTGTCGATTGAGGTACGACCTGGACAATTCGCATTACGCATACTACAACTTGCACACGAAGCACTTTCACGAGTGCGGTCAGTATCTTTCTAAAGATGAGCTGGATAAATTTCAAGCGAGAGTGAATCCGGGTCATACTGATTTGTTGGATGACAAGATCAAATTCTTTCAACGATGTGTCGAATGTGATATCCCAACGCCACAGGTCCTGGCGCTCCTTAACCCGAATGCGCTTCCGCCAGCGCACAAGAATGACATTCTCGAACTGCGTGATATAGGTGACGTCGAGAGATTTCTCCTGAGTAACGATAAAAAAACCCTTATGTTCAAGAGGACAACAGGGTCGTACGGACTTGGTATGTTATCTGTTACTGCTGAAGGTGGCCGAGGGATTGACCACACAGGAAAAGAGTTGTCCGCCACATCGATATGGGAGTGCTGCAAGCGGTGGCCGGAGATTTTTATGGTGCAGGATCATTTGGCACCGCATGAAGACTTGAGGCCGTTCATGCCAGGATGTGCCCTGGGTACTTTTCGGGTAGTCACCTATCGACCCAAAAATTCGGACAGCGTCAGTATTCCCTATGCCTTTGCAAAAATTCCCTTGCTAGGTGCAATCAACGACAACTTTCATCAAGGTACTACCGGGAACTTGCTCTGTGGAATCGATATTGAAAATGGAAAACTAAAAGATGCGTGGGGAAAGAGGGCAAGGCAAACCGTAATATCGCGAATCATGGAGCATCCCGATACTGGGCGCGTCTTTTCTGGTACCCCCATTCCTTTTTGGTCTGAGATTCTAGACGTTGCGGTTCGCGCGGCTGGTTCTTTCCGGGAGTTGCGTACTGTCGGTTGGGATGTGGCCTTAACGACAGAGGGTGTCTTTGTTCTGGAAGGGAACTGGCACTACGATCCGGATGGGCATCAATTGACCTTGGAGAGAGGAATCCGCTCTGAAATCACGCAACTCTTTTCTACATGAAGAATCTTCTCGTTTGGAAAACGCTGATTTTCATGGTCAAGTGGATTAGTCAAGATGCAAATTGCATGACAGCCTGGTGTTTCAGGCGTGTGAGAATACAAGGGGATGTCGGTGGCGTGGCAGTGAACTAAGCAATCTTTCGGTCGCTAACGACACATTCGAAGGAACGGTTTTATTGTTTTTGTGGAGCATATCCATGGATGTCCTGAAGCATTTTGCTGCATACATTCCGACGATGCGCCGTGTAGCAACTGAATATGGGATCTCGCCGATGCGTCAGTTGGTGGAGATTATCCATCTTTCGCGTTCCCTTCAACGGATTGGCCCGGGTGACTACTACGCCTACCGCCTCTTTGAGGATTCGCTTCCGATGAGTGAGAAGGAACGGTTCGTTGGTTGGAGGGCGGAGTCGCGACTTGATGCATTGAACGAATCAGAGTGGCACTGTCTCGGCTTGGACAAAGTGCTCATGTACGGCCTGTTCAATAGCAATGGCATTCGTTTCCCCGAAACACGGGCGATATATCTGCCCGGACGCTGCCGACCGCTTGTCGGAGCAATGGCGATCACAACCCCGGAAGATCTCCGGTCATGGCTGAGAGATCCTGCGAACTATCCTTTTTTTTCCAAGCCCGCCGCAAGTGGCTTTGCGCGGGGAGCATATTTTGCCGAACGTTACGACGCCCAAGCGGATCAGGTCGTTTTCAAGGGCGGAGCGAGCGTAAAAGTCAATGATTTCGAGGGCCTGTTTTGTGACGTGGAACGGCTTGGCTATCTGTTTCAGGTTCCTATCAGGCAAGACCCGCGGCTTGTTCCGAGTTTGGGCTGTATTGTTTCGAGTCTCCGGATGATGGTTCTATTGGACGAGGACCAGGGACCACTCTTGCATCGCTGTTTCTGGAAATTGCCTACAGGAGCCAATACGCATGACAATTATGAGGGAGGGCGTTCCGGAAACCTTGCTGCCGGAATTGACCATCGGACGGGAGGCATTACGCGGGCGATCACCGGGTTTGGTCTGGATGTGGTTGAGGTAACGCACCATCCGGATTCGGGTGCTCCGCTCTCAACCTTGTACGTCCCCGATTGGGAAGCGGTCGTGAGTTTTACGTTCCAGGCAGCGCTTTCTTTACCAAAGCTCCGTTTTCAACAGTGGGATATTTCGCTTTCAGATCAGGGGCCTGTGGCCTTGGAGGTGAACCTTTTCGGTTCCGGTGGCGGAACAGCGTCGCAACTGGTTTACCGCAAAGGACTTCTCGATGAAACGATGCAGTCGTTCCTGTCAAGGCATGGGCTGTAGCTCCGCCAACGGCTCCGCGCCGAGGGTGAGATTCAAATCTTGAAATACTCGCGATACCAGTCAACAAAGCTGGCAACGCCTTGCTCAACGGGAGTAGTCGGCCTGTAATCGAATTGCTCAACGAGATCGGCGACATCGGCAAAAGTGTCAGGCACGTCGCCCGGTTGCAATGGTAGCAACTCCATCTCTGCTTTCATTCCCAGGGCCTTCTCTACCGCGGCTATGTAGTCCATCAATTCGACCGGCTTGTTGTTGCCGATGTTATAAACCCGCCACGGACAGTCGCTGGTGCCCGGGTCGGGCTGCGCACCGCTCCATGATGGATTGAGCGTTGCCGGACGGTCGAGTACGCGAATAACCCCTTCAACGAT
>JAFGTN010000865.1 GCA_016934075.1 Pirellulales bacterium | reverse complement strand
GCGGGTGCCACCCGGGCGATTGCCACTACCTGGAAGGAAACTATAAGTGCCTGAAACGGTTCGAGCTGCTGCGGCGGATGCTGGACCAATTCGGCATCGAGCCGGCCCGCTTCCGCTTGGAATGGATATCGGCCTCCGAAGGTGACCGATTACGCGACGTGGTAAACGAAATGGTAGAGGAAGTTAAAAAATTGGGGCCACTGAAATTAGAGCCTATCCCCCAACCTCACCAGTCACGACCGGCCGAGGAGCCGGCCGGTGTGTCGTGAGTTGGAGGAATAACTAGAAGCAGTTTCATATTCCCGGAAGGACCCTGTAATCGGGCATTTCTGCACCAACAAACGGTTATGAAACTTGTTATAGAAAACGGAGCCTGTTATGAGCAAACCACAAATCGGCTTCTACTGGTGTGCCTCGTGTGGCGGCTGTGAAGAAGCCGTCGTCGACCTGGCCGAAAGTATCCTCAAGGTCATCGAGCTGGTGGATATCGTTTTCTGGCCCTGCGCCATGGATTTCAAGCGAGAGGATCTGGAAGCCATGCAACCGGGCCAAATGGCAGCCTGTTTCGTCAACGGGGCCATCCGCTCGTCGGAACAACGCGAAATGGTAGAAATTTGCCGCGAAAAGTCGCAGGCTTTGATCGCCTTCGGAAGCTGTTCACATACAGGGGGAATTCCGGGACTTGCCAATCTTTACTCCAGAGAATCCATCCTGGAATGCGTTTACAACGATGGCGTGATGAGCAACGTGAATCCCGACGGTGTACGGCCGCAGCCGCATACCGACCAGCCGGAAGGAAGCATCGAACTGCCCTCATGGGATGATAACGTAAAAACACTCGACCAGGTGGTTCCGGTCGAATACTATCTGCCGGGCTGTCCACCACCGGTTAAGCTGATCGTCGAAGCGGTTACCGCGCTGGTCGAAGGTAACCTGCCTCCTGTCGGATCCGTACTGGCGCCAGATATGGCGATGTGCCGTGATTGCCCGCGGATCGATAGCAAGCCCGAGGAAGCCGTGTTGAGTGAATTCAAACGTCCACATGAAATACTCATCGATCCGGAAAAGTGTTTTCTGGCACAGGGCCTGGTTTGTATGGGGCCGGCCACACGCTGCGGTTGCGACCATGCCTGTATCAATGGCAATATGCCATGTACAGGTTGCCTGGGCCCCGTATCGCACGAAAGCGACTATGGCGGTGCAATTTTATCCGCCACGGCTTGCCTCACTACTAGCAATAATCAAGAGGAAGTAACTGCTGCGTTGGCCGGAATTCCCGATCCGGCCGGCACGTTCTATCGTTACAGTCTGCCGGCGTCCATGCTTTTCAGGCGAGTCGGCTGTCGAGAAAGTGAACATGGAGAATCCTGATATGTCACAAAAAATCACCATTGATCCGATCACACGCCTGGAAGGCCATGGGAAGATCGACATCTTTCTCAACAACGAAGGTAACGTAGACCGGGCCTATTTCGAGGTGCCAGAGTTACGTGGCTTCGAAAAGTTTGCCCAGGGACGCCCGGCCGAGGATATGCCGCAAATCACCTCACGTATCTGTGGCGTATGTCCCACGGCCCACCACATGGCGGCCGCCAAGACTCTGGACGATCTGTATAAGGTCGAACCGCCACCCGCCGCCAAAGCCATTCGTGAACTGGTCTATAATACCTTTACCTTTGAAGACCACGCCTTGCATTTCTATTTCCTTGGCGGACCGGACTTTGTGGTAGGACCGGACGCGCCCCGCTCCGAACGAAACATCCTGGGAGTGCTTGGCAAGGTGGGCATGGAAATTGGACAACGAGTGATCGCCACGCGCCGCGAGGCCCGAGAATTGATCAGCCTCATCGGCGGCAAGGTAATCCATCCAGTGTTCGGCCTGCCCGGCGGAGTGGCCAAGGCATTGAAGGCCGAAGACCAGGTCCGCTGCCGCGAGGTGACCGATAGGGTGTTAGATTTTTCCTTATTCTCCCTGAAACTGTTCCACGATGTAGTGCTAGCCAACCAGGAATACGTAGAACTGATTACCTCGGATGCCTACACACACCGCACATATTATATGGGACTGGTTGACGAGCAGAATCGCGTTAACTTCTATGACGGTATGCTGCGAGTGATGGACCCGCAAGGAGGCGAGTTTCTCAAGTTCCCGGCGCGGGATTATTTGAAACACATTGCCGAGCGTGTGGAGCCGTGGAGCTATATCAAGTTTTGCTATCTCAAGGACATCGGTTGGAAGGGATTTCAAGAAGGCAGCGACAGCGGCATATTCGCCGTTGCCCCGTTGGCACGGCTGAATGCGTCCAACGGCATGCCCACCCCGGCCGCCCAGGAAGCCTATGAGGAGTTCTATGAGACGCTTGGCGGCAAGCCCGTGCATCACACCCTGGCAACACACTGGGCGCGACTTATCGAGATGCTGGCCGCGGCCGAGATGATGCGCGACCTGGCCGCCTTACCGGAACTTATAGATCCGAATATTCGAACAATACCTACTGAAACACCGAAAGAAGGTGTCGGCGTGGTGGAAGCACCGCGCGGCACGCTCATTCACCATTATCAGACCGATCCACGAGGCGTGATCACGGCTGCCAACCTGATTGTGGCCACGCAGAACAACGCGGCGCGAATCGCCATGTCGGTCGATAAAGCAGCCAAGGGTCTGATCCACAACGGCAACGTTAGTGACGGCCTGTTGAACAAGGTAGAGATGGCGTTCCGCGCCTACGATCCTTGCCACGGCTGCGCAACCCATGCCCTTATGGGCCAAACTCCCATGATCGTTCGTATCATAGGCCCCGAGGGCTCCGTCGTTCGCGAGATCCGTCGCGACGGCCCGAAACCCTCTTTCTCGAACGGAGGTAACCGAAAATGCTCTCTCAAGAAACGAGAATGATTTCTCCCGAGGTTCTACGACGCTATCCGTATTTTGCGGAAGCCAGCGACCATAGCCTGAAGCAACTCGCCATGGCGGGGCACGAAATGACAGTGCAACACGGAGCCACCATGTTCAACGAGGGTGAGCCGGCTGACTATCTCTACATCATCATTAACGGGAAGGTGGACATCGTCTACTCGCTCCCCAACGGCAGGCACAGCACTGTCGACACGCTAGTGGATGGTGACCTCCTGGTCTGGTCGGCGCTGATCCCTCCACACCGAACAACGGGTAGCGCGATCGCAACGAAGGACACCCACTTGGTATCGCTCGAAGCAGTCCGAGTCCGGGCGGTCTGTGAACAAGATCCCCGTGTGGGAAGCCGGCTCATGCGCGAGGTGGTTAAGCTGCTCTCCAATCGACTAGATGGCGTGCAGGTACAGCTTGCCGTAAGGGAATTGAAATCCTAGCATGTCCGCCACGTTTTAAAAATGCGTTCCTAGAACGTGTCTTGAACGGGAAGACATTCTAACTCGGCAGCTTAAAAATCACCGATTTTTTCTAGCCCGCCTTTTACCTGCTCGCCGTCGATATAGACTCGACCACCCCTGTCGATCCAGGCCGGCGCCGACTTTGGCAGGAATTGGCTGTCATATATTCGCGTTTGAGAATTATCAAACGTCTGCAATTGGGCGTTGCCGTTGTCGCCCACAAGGCATTGCTCTATGGTAACACTAGATGCACCGCCCACTGAAATACCACTGCGGCCATTGCCGCGGCTGGTTACCCGGGCAAGTATCACATCTTGAGCGTCGGTGGCGGCATTGATGCCGTCGATACCAAAACCTTGCACGGTCAGATCGATAATCTTAACATGGCTGATATGTGCCAGTGTGATGCCCGTTTGTTCTTTAGAATAGGTCAATTTGTAATCTTCGGGCCGTTTTGATTTTTCGGCGGCAAAGTATATATGGCCGTGAAACAAACACCACTCCAACAGCTTGAGTTTGGGCGGATTGTTGGCCGCCGGTGAGGCGGGAACTTTAATTAACGGCTTACCGTCGAGCAATAGCTGCTGGTAGCGGAGCCGACTTGGACGGAAGCGATAGACGTCGTCTTTGAAATGCTCCCAAAGCCGTTCGGGCACGGTTGTCGTGCCGTCTATTATAGCGCCGTTGCCGACGATCATAAACGGCATCGTGGGTGATCCGCTATGCCGGCCACTCGATAGGCTGATGGGCTCACGATATGGCTGCTGGTTCTTCTTCAAGACGATGCGGTCGCCACGCGCGGCGAGCCGCAAGGCCTTGGCCAAAGTTTTCACGGGACCGCTCCGTTCGGCCGTAGAGTCGACATATTCGCCGGTGGCGCCGTCGTCGCCGCCCACGTTGTCAACGTAGACGTTTCGGGCAAAACTGTCCGTGGCCGGAAACATATAAGTTGTCGTTACAAGCAGAACGAATGAAAAAAGCTTAACTAATGTAGGCATCACTACTGCTCCGGTGATTTTGGTGCTTGTCATATATCGGGGAAATGAGCTAATGGTCGGGTGTTCAATTCCAAAAGAAATTACATAATATAGTACGATCCTCAATCGTAGCATACGCGATCCGGACCGCGTACGCAACGCATCGGCTTAGCGGGGTATGTTTATGAGTAGTCGGAATTATCCATGATCTTGACCGGCGATATGGAGGATAATCATATGAAATTGCATATCGGCGACAAAACAATCGAGCTTGTCGAGGGTGACGTGACCCGGCAGGAAGTGGACGCCATTGTCAATGCCGCGAACAGCCGTCTGGCCGGCGGCGGGGGTGTTGACGGGGCCATCCATCGCGCCGGCGGTCCCACGATTATGCTGGAAACTGATGCTAAGTATCCTGGCGGTTGTCCCACGGGCACGGCCGTGATTACCGGTGCGGGCAATTTGCCCTCCAAATACGTTATACATACTGTTGGACCCGTCTGGAGCGGTGGCGGTCGCGGCGAGTCCGAATTGCTTGAAGCGGCCTATCGCAATTCGCTCGAACTGGCCGCCGAGAACGATTGCCGTAGCGTGGCTTTCCCATCGTTAAGCACGGGCGCTTATCGCTATCCGATGGATCAAGCGGCACGAATCGCGATTACAACCGCCATCGATTATCTTGGCCGACACGATCTACCCGAACTGGTCAGGTTCGTGCTGTTCGGTCAGGGCGCTTACGGCGCCTTCGCGGCTGCACTGGAAGAGCAAGGTTAAACACCATGCAAAGCAACGTCGCTGGTCACTTTATGAAAGAGATTTTGTGAGCGATTAACGCCCGACGACTACCACTCGGATATCACAGACATTCGTGTGTGTGGGGCCGGTTTTTATCAACGCATCGAGTGGCCCAAAGAAATTGTATGCGTCGTTGCGGTTCAGGAAGTCGGACACGTTGAGTCCTTTTTGAACGGCCGTCGCGATCACCGTTTCGTCCAAAAAGGCCCCTGCAGCGTCGGTCGGTCCGTCTTCGCCGTCGGTTCCGCCGGAAAGAATAACGATATCCCGACCGGGGAATTGACCGGATTGCGATTTATCCTTTTCGAGAAGCAACTCCAACGCGGCTAGAACCAACTGCTGATTGCGACCGCCACGACCGCGAAGCGCGGCCTCGGCCAACTTTACCACGGGTTCCCCGCCGCTTATGAGGCAGTCCGGTCCCGTACCGTCTCGCATGGAAACGGCCATCCGGCCCAGATGCCGTCCGATATCTTCGGCAAGCCCTTCAGGCTCGACCGCCGATTGCATGGCATGGCTGTATCCCAATCGTTCGGCCTCTGCCCCGGCCGCGTCGACTGCCAACGCATTGTTGCCGATAACGAGGTTCGTTACCTGGCAGTTGCCTAGCGAGCGGTCGTCTTTGTGCGTGGCAGCCCGTGCTTTTTCAAGATACACAAAGATACTCGCCGGCAAAACTTCAGCCGCGCCGAAACGTTCGAGCACCGCCAGGGCCTCCTCGGGAGTCGAGTTATCGGACACCGTGGGTCCCGAAGCGATCACGTCCAGCGGATCGCCCAGGACGTCAGAGATGATGAGTGACACCAGCCGCCCGGCGCCGCAAGCCCGAGCCAAACCGCCGCCTTTGATGCTGCTAAGCTGTTTGCGCACCGCGTTGAGTTCTTCGATATTCGCCCCGGCACCGCTTAAAAACCTGGTAACCGCCAGCTTGTCATCAAGCGAAATACCCTCGACCGGAGCGGGCAGGAGGGCAGATCCTCCGCCCGAAATCAGACATATGCATAAATCCCGCGGCCCCAAGGAATGGACTAATTTCAAGATCTCCGCGGCGCCGTCGGCGCCTGCTTGGGTAGGCTCATTGATGCCTGCCGGTCGTGCTCCGTGTAATTTGATGGTTTGCAACTCGCGTACGCAATCGTCGGGCACGTTGACCCAACCGCTGAGCCGTTTTTCATTCATCAATCGCGGACCCAGCACATCCTCCACGGCCGCCGCCATCCCGGCCCCGGCCTTGCCGGCCCCCACAACGATGATCCGCTCAATGGAATCCAATTCGACAACTTCTTCACCCACCAGCAGCGTCGAACCGTCGACCGAAAGGTTTTCGCCAATCAACCGTTCGGACCGCACGGCGTCAACACCCGCCTGCCAGATTTGCAGTGCGTGCTGGGTTACTAATGAGGTCGGCTGATTGTTTTGCATATTGGTTTTCACCCTATTTACCACAGATTATCTTCCACTATCAAACAATCTTCGTTCCCTTCGTTTCCTTCTGTAAATCCTTCCGTCATTTAGACGTTTATTGCTGCCGAATACGCAGAATCCCTAACCAATCCTCCTCTTTTTCCATAACGTACTGCCCGTGCCGATTAGGATCATCGGCCTGCAGCACCAGTCCTGCCATCATTGGCTGGTCGTCTACCTTGAACAAACCGGCCACTAGCGACCATGGATTCTTTTTCTCGTGCTCATCGGGCAATTTAACGTGAGTAAAAAACGAGTGCGCGAATCCGCGCACGCTTACCTGGCGGGGCCAGACGTGAACTACCGGAGAGTGCGCGTCGTTGACATTGTCCAAGCCTGGCACGATGCAATCAATAATTTCCGGCAGTTGATCTCGATTGGGCGGTTCGTGCAGACGTCCAACCGGGGCGATGGCAACCGCCACCAGGCGCACCGGCAGGTTGTAGAACTCGAGCGTGGGCCCCTTGGCGGGAGGGCCGAGTAGTTCGCCCTTGCGGTATAATTCAGCTACGTCGATAGTAGGCTCGGTGGGCAAAGTGTCCTTGCTTTTTTTGTGTCGGCGAAGATACCTTCGCAGCAGTAAAAGTACAACGATTGCCACGACGGCCAAAGTAAGGTATGGCCAGTGTTCGATGTTTTCGGCCAAAATTTCGGCCATTCTGAACGTCCTTTGCGAAAAAAATAACTGCATGGACTGCTCCTTGTTGCTGCGGTTACCGCATTACCGTTTCCGTTTGGGCCGGTAAAGATCGGTGGCCAGGCCCTGGTGGACTTCGCCGGCGCCGGCTAGTGTTTCCGAAAATGTGGGGTGCGGGTGGATGGCCCTGGTGATATCTTCGACCGTGGCTTGGCTTTCGATAGCCAGAACCG